>CAYZLU010000049.1:0-10551 GCA_964479285.1 uncultured Planctomycetales bacterium
CAATAAAACTCACCACGGTCAAGGCAATTAATAGGGTTTTCATAGTCTTCCCTCTCTAACATCAAGTATATACGATAAATAATGCAATTGGGGCCAATCAGGGATTTTTTGAGATAACGCTTTCCTGGACATTTGTCGTCGGTGATTTTATGCTTTACAATCCACATCCCCAACCTTACAATTAAATACCTCTATGCTGATAAAAAATTCTAAATGCCTGTGTTTATTGTTGGTCATCCTCGTTGGTATCATCATTACTGCTCCCTATGCCAATTTTCAGGATTACCTTTCCCAAGGTGACCAAGGCCGCGACCTATATGCGGCCCAGGCAGTCTACCGCGGGGAGCTTCCTTACAGGGACTTCTGGTGGGTTTACGGGCCCCTGATGCCTTATTATTACGGGTTGTTTTTTAAGGTTTTTGGGGCCAAGATTGGCAGCATGATCATTGGGAAGCTCATTTTACGGATCATGGGCGGTGTTCTTATCTGTCTGGCCATGATGGAAGTCACTTCACTGATCTCTGCCTTCCTTTGCGCCTGCTGGTTCATGCTTTTCCAGCAGGACTTTTTCTTTACTTATAATCACCTGGGCGGCATTGTCATGATCCTAGGGGTGGCCTTTTGCCTTTTATCTTATATACAAAAAAATTCCTTAAAAGCGGCCTGGGGTGCTTTGATTTTTGTTTTTATATTGTGCCTGGTCAAAATCAATTTCGGGTTAGCTGCTTTAGCTGTGTCTGTGATCACCGTTGGGGTCTGCGATTATGTACGCCGCATCCCTCTGGATACATCTAAAAAATTCTTCTATACGGCCGCAATTATTGCACTTCCGCTCGTAATACTTTTTATCTACTGGTCTTTGCTCAAGGGCCTATCTGTCATGGAAATTCGCCAATGTCTTCCTTATATGGAAGGTGACCAACCTTATTCCATGGATCCATGGATGGCGATTTTCAATTTCTTGAAGATTACCCGGGACAAAATCCTGTCCAACTGGGAAAACATGTCCCTGGCCGTGATTATCAATGTAAGCTCCTTGTACTGTTTGTTTTTATTAACGAAGAATAAATTATCCGCTTCCCGTAAAACCATTCTTTTGCTGTCGCTAGGGATGCTTGGTCTTTTTTACGTGGCCAATTCCCACGAATACCTTAAAAGCGGAGTCTGGTACAGGGATTTCTGGGCGCAGCCTTTGAGCATGATGATCACTTTTTTGTTCATTGATACCGCTGCCCAAAATATCCCTAAAACAGCACGCTTCATCGTTTTCTCATTCTTGACAGGCATAGCGATCTTCTGCTGGTGCTCCATCCTGCCCCCCATCAATGCCTTTAAAACCAGCAGCCAATACCTGTCCTTGCCTCGGGGGGGCATTTACACCACCAATTCCCCCTCGTGGATTGAGACCGTTGAACAAACTACCGCCTTCTTAAATAAAACATTAAAACCTGACGAACTTTTCTTTGCCCTTCCTTATGATTGCCTTTATTATTATCTGACCGGCAAAAGGACACCGACACGCCAGCTCATTTTCTTTGAACATATCAAGATACCCCTGGAACAGGAAAAATCTGTGATCGCTGAATTGGAAAAAAACCGTGTCAATTATGTCTTGCTTTCCAACCGGGCCTTTGCCCGTCTGGAACCTGGATTGGGTTTTTTAGGGACAACCTATTGCCCTTTGATAGGAAAATATATCCAAAATAATTTTGTCCCTATTGCCCGCTTTGGCACTTGGGACCATGAACCAGGGTGGGCGTGGAACCATGGGACGTTGATATTAAGGCGCAAAGGAATATAAGGTCCATTAATGAATTCAAAAACTATTTTTCTATTCCTGACAATCCTGATGTCCGCTGTTTTTGTATGGCCTGAGCTGAATTACCAGGACCTTCTTTCCCAGGGTGACCATGGCCGCGATTTATATGCTTTTGACGCCGTGACCCATGGGAAATTACCCTACAAAGATTTCTGGTGGGTGTATGGCCCCTTGATGCCGTATTATTACGGCCTTTTTTTAAAAATCTTTGGGGTGCATATAACGAGCGTGCTATTGGGACGGGCATTGCTAGTCATTGTTTGTTCCGCCTTTTTTTATTTGTCCGCGGTCTGCCTTATGCCTCCCGGGCTGGCTTTCTTAGCCTCTGCCTGGTTTACCCAAGGCCGTCAGGAATTTTTCTTTACCTATAACCATATTGGAGGCATTGCTGCGGAATTGGTCATCTGCTGGTGCTTATTATCATATATCCGGATCGGGGCCATGCGGTATTTATGGATGGCGCTCATCGCTGATTTTGTCTTGGGATTAGTCAAGATCAACTTTGGGTTGGCTGGCTTGTGCGGGACCATAATTAGTGTGCTATGGATAGATTACGCTAAAAAATGCCCTTTCAACGTTGAAAAGAATAAATTCTATTGGACGGCCGCAGGCCTGGTCCCGCTTTCACTCGGCATTATTAATTGGCTGCTTCTTCATGGTTTGCCTCTTTACGCCATACGCCAGTGCATGCCCTATTTTGGTGATGATCAGCCCTATCATGCATCGCCTTTGTCCGTCGTCCCTTATTTTCTGACCCAACAGTGGCTGACCCTGGTCCACTTCATCCGTTTTTGGCTGTCGATTTATTTCATCCATTTGCCCGTTGGTATCATTTTTACCATCATCCTGCACGGGGCCACCCTCCTCGGTGCCTATGTGCTGATCAGTAAAAAAGTTGAAAAAACATACCGCCAAGAGGTGTTGTTGGCATTAGCTGTGGTCGCGACGTTCTTTGTTGTTTATTTCCATGAATTTTTAGTCAGCGGCGTGTGGTACCGCTGCTATTGGTCTATGCCTTTTGTCAGCCTTTTTCATTTTGTGATGATTGCCTTGGCATTTACCATCATGCCCAAATTTTTACGTATTTTGATCATGCTGTTCTTAGGGGGATTGACCGCATTTGGAATAGCGGCTCATATCATCAGCATCCAAAGCCAAAAGCAGCCTTACCATTATTTAAGCATGGACCGCGGCCGGATATACGTCGGTAATGAACCTCAATGGACACAGACCGTCAATACGGTCACAGCATTCCTAAACGGCACCCTTAAAAAGAATGATTTATTTTTTGCCATGCCTTATGATTGTCTTTACTACTACTTGACCGGTAAAGAAAGCCCCACCCGCCAGCTGATTTTCTTTGACCATATCAAGATACCCCGACAACAGGAAATTGCCGTGATCAAGGAATTGGAACGAAAGGATATCCCTTTTGTTTTAATGTCCAACCGCATCATATCCAATGAAACAGGCTTAGGGATATTCGGCAGGACCTACTGCCCTTTGATCGCCCAATATATCCACGAAAATTTTGTGCCCCTGATCCGCCAGGGCGGCGACTGGACCCAACCCCCGGGCTGGGCCAACAATCACGGTGTGATCATCCTTAAAAGAAAATAATCATTCAAGACCCAACAGCACCGGCAAATTTACAGGCACAATGGATTGGATATTAAATTCCAGGCCGTCAAAATCTTCGGCCTTGATGCGCTTGATCATGGCATGGTCTATATGCATCTCTACACCATCACCAATAATTTTCTCATCTATTTGCATATGCCCGGAATTAAAATCAATACCCCCTGGATCATTGATTGGATGTTGTTCTAAGAGTGGTTTGGTCAATAATAATTCCTGACTCTTTACGGTCATTGCCATGTTAGAACTGCCAGGACCTCTTGCCAGCCAGGACGATGGTATGTGAGATTTTTCCAAAATAGGCCAGATTTTCTCAGACAAATCAGGGTACTTCTGACGTATATTCTCTTTAGCTTCTGCATATGCCTCTTGAGTAGGTTTTAAACAACCCTTGGATTCAGAGACCTTTATCCAATAAGATCCCTGCTGTAACCAATCAAAGACCTCCCCTCCCTTTTGTTTTCCAAATTCCTTCTCAAAAGCATCTTTTTCACCGATCCCGTTAAGCAATTTGAATTCATCCAAAGTTTCTTCCTGTATTTCCCTATCACCATCGCTTTCATAACCCTCACCCGATAGGACCAACTCCAAAAGCCTTGGCCAATTCTTGCCCGACATCTTGAATCCCATATCTAATTCATCTTGTTGCCCTTCTTCAATTGGCTCCATAGGACCAATTTCAAGCTCATAACGTTCTTTTTCACGTTGATTCAGCCAACGTAGACGACCTCCCATTGGCGTATAGCGGTGCTTGGATTCACCATTTTTGGGTACAATATAAAGCTCTCGGTCCCTTTTTTTACCTTCAAACTTACCTCTATCGTGGAATCTAATACGAAAAAAGACCCCGCGTTTAAAGATAATTGCACCTAAATTCTCAAGTTCATCCAATGTATGCACATCTTCGCCATTAAGATATTGCAGCTGTATGTGGTTTCCTGATCCGATGGCCTTTTCTTCTGCTTTTTCAAGTCCTGGCGGCAGCGTGAAGTTGTTGTTTTCTAATATTTCTAGAACATTGCGTGAAAGAACTACCTTCTCATCCTCAACTCCCCTAAAAATTCCTTTCTTTCTTTTTAATTTGAGTGTGGCGTTTTCTCCATTCGCTTCTTCTAGTTTATCTTTAAGTGATGCTGGGGTCATGCCAATAATGTCTGCCCCCCCCTTGATTTTTGCTGATATTAAATCTTCTAGCTCAGGCGGAACATCAAGATCATATATATCAGAAATACGTACTTCTGCCGGGCTTCCTTCTACCGGCCATTTAACGTGGATGACTGTTTTCAAATAATGCGAGGGTTTTCCTGCAACCAATGCCCTGTCTTGATTTTCTCTGGCTGCTTGAACTGGAAAAACGGTCATAGCTGCGTCCCATAACCTTCCGCTGTTCTGCAAAGAATCTCCTGGGGGCATCTGGGCTGGATCATCAATAGGGAACAACACTCCGCCTTCCTCTTTACTTTTCGCCAACAGGACAAAATTTGTCCCCCCAGAAAAGTACTTCCTGGAAATGGTTTCTCCGCTGGTTTTGTCGACGTCTTCCTTTATAAAGTTAAACACTCCCTTCTTATATGCCCGTAAATAACGGTTAAATATTTCCTCGTTGGTCTTTGGGTCAGCCTGATTTATGCCGACCTTGACCTTGCTCTGGTTTCCATAGACCTGGGTCAGGATCGCGTTCTTAAGCGCCATCTTGTACCATGAGGCCAGGATAATGCTGTAAAACATCTGGCGTAAGGGAGCAAAATTCTTGGCCTCATTGACTTCTTTTTCGATTTTGGGAAGGATGATATTGCGGACGATATTGGAGGCGACGGTGTTTGTCGATTGGTTGTTTCCCTGGGGTGCTTTCAGATTCAACCCTATGTCGCTTGGCAATGTGCGAGCAACTGCGAGTGTCCGGTATGAGGACCTTGAGGACACGTTCTCTGGAACATGTCCCCTGGTTCGCGTGTCCTTACCTAAAGCCAAATAATCTTCTTCCAGCATCACTTTTAAATGCGCGCCTACCACATAGGCCACATTCCCATGCTCATATACGTCTGCTTTGTCTGCCACGACCCAAACTTTATTAAACGTATTAACAGGGATTTGTGTTGTGCCATATATTTCTCGGGCTTTACTGTAGACTTCATCCCAAAATTTCCGCCCCAAATTCTTTTCAGGATAGATAAGTGAAGCTGTTAATTGTTTCAGGAAGTAATCCTGTGCAAGCATATCGCGTCCCATCTCAGTCTGGGCCAAATTCGACGCTATCATCCTGTTTTTCTCATAGGGAGAAAGATTGACCCATAAATCTTTCTCTGGAACCGTCAGGGCTGTCAGGAAGTATTTGATGAGTTTGGAGGATTCGATTTTTAGTTGTTCTTGTTGTGGATCCCCGATTAAAGCATTCGGGGATGACATACTTTTGGGGAGGGAATCATTACCGGTATCAATGATGAAATCAAAAAGGAAAGGATTTTCAGGATGGACCTTCAGTCCTTTAATGAGGATTGGATCATAGGCAGGGCTCAAATCAACCATTGTTCCTGGTTCGGGCAGGCCTAAAAGACTATTTGCTCGTGCAATGGGGACAGGGGTGACCAAGGAAGATACTAAGGTCACCATCATTAAAACATACAGGGATTTATGGACCATTGTATTTAAATCGTCACAGATGATTTAAATACAGGATAGTCGACTTATATAAATAATGGATAAGGTTTGTGTGAAATATATATTAAGCTATATTAAACAACCTTTGCTTTTCTCTTGAGCCTGGCCTTTTTGAACTTACCCTGCATCTCTTTTTCTTTATCTTTATTACCGATTTCCAAATCTTCTTCAGGGGCAATAAAACGCTTATCTTGACCCAGGACTTTTATCCGGTATTGAGACTCGCAGCCTCTCTCGCCAGTAAATACCAGTTTCATCCGTGTCTGTCCATCAATAAGTCCTTCATAGCCCAATATTTTATGCCTGACCAACGTGTCATTTTCTATCATGTTTACTCCTTCTTTAGTAGAACTCTATTATAGCAACAATATTTACAGATTTCTAATTATCAATTTTTCTGGGAGAGTTTCCCATCAAATAAAAAACCTCTCCATTTCGGTGAGAGGTTTTTTTATGAAAGATATGTGTGACAGCCTCGAGAAGTATAAAACGCACAGATTTTAAGAATGCACTAAAATTGATTTTGCATCGAGGGTTGCCAATTCCTCAGCAATCTGGCTGCTTAACAACGTACAAATCGTACTTAATGCCTGTGCTAATCCAGCATAATCCTGCGGATTGACCGGCTGGCGAAATTCAGATCTTTTAATGATTACAGTTTTCGAATTCGGCACATCCATAACTGTCCATTGCACGACGATAAACATGTCTCTGTCCAACTCGCTGTCCAATTGCACAACCTCTAAAATCACCTGGTATTTAACCGCCAGTGATGAGCCCCAGGGATATAAAGTCGTTTTTGCACCCGGAAACTTCACTGTTAGACTCTCTCTGATCAAACGCGCCATCCCTAAATCAAGATATTCCCCCCAACGGTCGAATTCATCAAATTTAAGTGCGCCTTCTTTATCCCTGGTCACCATTTGAGGCCTATCCAGATATTCCGGGATTTTTACAGGCCCAACGCCAATAATTACACCAGGAGTGATGTTTATTTTCTTACTGACGTGGATTTTATTAATGGCTGAAAGCATGTAAAAGCGCGGGGTTGGGCTGATAGGGCTATTGGGTAAAGAAATGCAACCGCTTAATAGTAAGATAAAAGCAGCAGCACCAAACCTCAGAAAGGATTTAATATTGATTCCTTTCAACTTACTGCCCTACCTTTCCTTTTAACAAGCTTTCTGGATGCTGTTCAAGATAGTCAGTAAGTAAACCGACAGAATGCATTGCCTCTTTCGTCTCCAGTAAAGTATTCTGGAGATCATAAAGAGTTATAGGTATCGCGCTTGAATTGACTAATTCATTGACCCCTAAGGCGGTAGCCTCTAAATTTTTTGCAATTTCTTTAATCGGTATTTCATTCATTATTTCAGAAATATCCGGAGAGGTTGGAAGCGTGGGTAATTCGGGATACTCACTGGCAATGCCGCGGAGTTTTGCTGGTTTATCGGGGAAAAAATCGAATGAGATCATAAGCTGCCCTGTCAAAAAACTTTGTACCTCAAGGTTCCCCCTTAGCCCAAGGGCGATCATTTTCTTGGCCCCATCCAATTCCCCAAAACTAAGGGCCCCCTTAATACGATCCTGTTCTATCTCAACAATCACAGGAAGCGTGATCGTCCCAGCTTTCGAATCATAGATAAGACTAATATCTTTAACAGTACCGATGCTAACACCCCTAAACATAACAGGGGCGCCTATGGCAAGACCTTTAACAGAACCATCAAAGTACAAGACAAACTTATTTGTTTGCTTAAAAAGCTCTCCTGAACCAAACACCACAATGGCCACCATCAGCAATGCCACTGCTCCCACGACAAACACACCAATCACTGTTTTATTTACTTTTTTGCTCATCGTTTATACCCCTCGTCAAAAACTGAGTGACCCTGATGTCTTTGGAATTTGCCAACAACTCTTTGGGATTACCGTTCGCAATCATTGTTTTACTTGCCTCATCAAGAAACACAGAATTATTCCCAATAGCAAAAATGCTGGCAAGTTCATGGGTCACAATAATAAAGGTGGCACCCAAACCGTCCCGTAGTTCAAGGATCAGATCATCAAGCTTCCTAGAATTTATTGGATCAAGCCCCGCCGATGGTTCATCAAAGAAAATAATATCCGGATCAAGCGCAATTGCCCGCGCCAAGCTGACCCGTTTACACATCCCCCCGCTCATTCCTGAAGGAAATAAATCCTCATGTCCTGATAGACCTACCAACGAAAGCTTTAACGCGACAATCTCCCGTATCTGTTGCTTGGATAATTTTGTATAAAGCTCTAACGGAAGCGCCACATTCTCCCCTACTGTCAAAGAACTCCATAGCGCTCCGCTTTGATAAAGAACCCCGAAACCACGCATCATATTCTTTTGCCCAGCCTCATCTTCATTCCAAAAACTCTTTCCATTAAATAAAACCATGCCGCGAGAAGGCTTTTTTAGACCGATCATGCTTTTAAGCAAGGTGCTCTTGCCGCATCCGCTTACCCCCATGACGATAAAAATATCACCTTTATTAACGGTAAAGTTGAGATCTTTCATCACCGCATAATCGTCATATCCCAAATCAAGGTCTTTTACTTCAATAACAGGCTGTAAGGGTAGCTCCATGACCTATACTCTCAAGACCTGGCAAATAAATGTGATGATCGCCGTTGCGATGACAATACCGGTGATGGCAGTAACGACTGCCGAGGTGGTCGCCTTGCCGACACCAGCGGCGTCTCTTTCACATTCAATACCACGCAGACACCCGGCAATGGCGATGATCACACCGAAAACAAAACTGTGTATTAGCCCAATCCATACATAACTTAAGTGTACAGCCATCTGAGTATGGTTTAAATATTCCAACGGATTAAGATGAAACATTCCGATGCTGATAAGAAAGCCGCCCAATATGGCCATAAGGTCCGCATATATGGTCAGGACCGGCATCATCAAAACCAACGCCAGAACACGTGGCAGGACCAGGAATTCGACGGGGGAAACGCCTAATGTTTTAAGCGCATCCACTTCCTCATTTGTCTCCATCATCCCTAATTCTGCCGCAAAAGACGCCCCGATGCGTCCTGACACAATAATGCCTGTCATCACCGATGACAATACACGCACCATGGCAATCCCTACTATATCGGCGATATAAATCTGGGCCCCAAACATTTTAAGTTGTATCGATGCAACAAAGGCCAAGATCATGCCCACTAATAGACTTATCAAAGAAACGAGCAGCAAGGTGTCGATTCCGCATCTCTTGATTAGGACCATAAAATCATCCCAACGAAAGAATGCTTTACCTGTCATCAAACAACCAAGAGAAACGACGATATCCCCTAAAAACTGAAACGCTAGGTTAAAGCTTTCGCCAATTTTTAAGACTTTCTCCCCTAGTCTTGCCAGCAATGGCCCATGCACATTCGCGGTCGCAATATCGGTCTTTTCATTTACCTTTAAAGCCAGCATGATTAGTTTTTGAGCTTCTTTAGGCAATGCTTCGCGATTGACATATATGTTCTTGAGACTGCACTCTTCGATCAACCTAAGTAAAAAAACGATAAGCCCGCTATCCCATTTCAGTTCTTGTAAAATACAGAAATTAATTTGAACGATATCCGGATGACGAGTTAGTTGGGAAGTAACTGCACTTTCTGAAAGAAGGCCCGCAGATATATGCCAATCACCGCTTAATTTAATAAGAAGTGTTTTAGGCGTCGAATAATCAAAGTCAAGCTTTCCAGATGACATACAATCATTCTTCTAAAAAGCATTTACTCCGGGGTAGGACCCAATCTGAAGAAATAATATTCCTCTTTACGTCAAGACCTGCCGGGGTAGCATCAGCGATAGATGCTTTTATTGGATCTTTCATTTTTAACTCCTCTAGTGAATAAAGGATTAGGCATGCTTTGATAATGCCATTTTAGGAGAGGTCGGAAGAATATCAATTGTACCTAGGTATAATAGACGGCACTTAATTTGAAGTTGCGAAGGTCGTTGGAACAGCATTTACATCTGGCGCTGCCACAGAAGAGGGAGACATGTAAGCTCCGGTTGCATGGGTCAAATTTTTTGCTGTCCCCCATTGGGCTTGAATAGAACGGACAACGTTTGACCAAAAGCCTTCTTCCTTATTGTGACGGGAAAACCCACGATTAGTGGTGAGTGAAACATATATGTCCAACGCCCTTAAGGCACAATCTTTCATTAAGAAAGTTTTGGGAGAAAAGAAACTCATAAACATGGCGAAAACTCTATTCAATGTAGAATATGAAAAACAATTTCTTTCCAGTTTGGTTTTAAATCCTCACGAAGTTTGGTCAGAAACCAATCATTTCATATCCGACAAAGACCTTTCTTCCGGCCATAAGCCTATCTTCCAAATAGTTAGAAATCTTATCGATAACGGCCAAGAAATAAACAGGCATATTAT
>CAYZLU010000050.1:0-1267 GCA_964479285.1 uncultured Planctomycetales bacterium
CACAAAAAAACCGTAAGTATTTTAATTAAAGACACTTACGGTTTATAATTTAAAATGGGGTCTCTTACGGGACAAATTTTGCAACTATTTACTGACCCCTAATCATATACTAGCTATATAGCTAAGACAACGAGGCCTTTCTCAGATGCAGGCGACCTGATTTTTTTAATGCAGCCGTCTCTTTACGGATGGTTGAGGCTATCCACGAACAGACTTATCCTTGCTATCTTTATAGATGGCATCTTTCCAATCTCAAACCTGTTTAAGGGATTTATCGATCTTCACCGTAACTTACTAAATTATTTGGCTATAGATGGTGTAGTAGGAGTTATTATGTCCGGACTTTCCAGAATTACCTCCCTTTTAATTCTTGGCCTTAAATGTTTCTTTGAAAATCCGCTCACTAGCATCAATAAGCCTGTAACAAGGATGACAAAAAACACTGCTCCTCCCTCACTAAAAGACTTAATGGCTAATGATTTAGGAATACTATAAAACAATACGATAGTGACTAAACCTTTAGGCGCAATAAAGATTTCAGGAAATATATGCGAATTTAAAATAAATTTTAAATATAAGAATCTGACTAAAAATAATATGACCACAATTAAAGTGCCCACCATAAGTACATTTTTATCGAATAGACTCATCATATTCATTGAATACCCAAAAATAACAAAGAAAAATGTCCTTATCAAGAATGCCGATTCAGAAATAATTGATTTAAATTGCTCAAGTCCGTGATCAATCCTTTCTTGATCCATATGCCGAGAAACCTTGAATCCTATAATATTCTTGGAATTATTCAACAATATCCCGAATGTGAACACCAGCAATAATGATGATAGATTAAAAATCTGCCCCACTGAATAAAAAAGAACAAGCAAAGAAAGGACAATAAAAAACTTTGTCTGAGTTTTCATATTTCGTAAAGACAATAACAGCAGGTAAGACCCTACAATTGAAATGACAATAACAACTAGAAGTTTAAAAATAGAATTGGTAAAACATGCAAGATTTAAAGCGCTTGGAATTATCATAAAATTAAAAAATGTAATCCCTAATATGTCCGAAAAAATGGATTCGTATGTAAGAAATTCTTTTTTATGTTTAGTAAAATTGACGACGGTCGGTATAGCTATTGCGCTACTGATAACTCCAAGGGGAATCGCATTAACAAATGCCGTTCTTAGATCGACCCTCATCCACCAATGAAATAGAATCGCTATCGCAGATGTTGATGTCAAAAGCATAACAGATGCAGCAC
>CAYZLU010000050.1:1277-4594 GCA_964479285.1 uncultured Planctomycetales bacterium
AGCACTAAAAGATCCTTTGACTATTGGAAAGTTGTGTCGTGTTATTTTTAAATCTGATGCCCCTTCTAAAACAATAAGAATCAATCCAATGGTTCCTAAAAGATTTAGGTAGTTATTTACATCAAGAATGTCCACTTCAAAACAGACACTTCCATATTTTAGCATTATCCCAAAACCGATTAACAGTAAAACCGAAGGTATGCGTGAAATACGGGAAATTAAATTAAAAAAGTGCGAAATGAGAACTATCATGCTGAAGGCGATTAGAGCTATGTAATTTTGCATGTGTATTTTATGAAAACATCAAAAATTAAAAAGATCTCGCATTTCATATTTATCTAACGCCAATCCTATTGATGTTTGTGAAAACCCTAAATTATTCTCTCAACCCTTTAAATTCTTCATTTTGATCTCTTTCATTCTGTCTTATTAAATACTCGATTAACCATATGCAGCAGATAGTGATCCTCAAATGGCTTTTGTAAAAAATCTGCTGCCCCTGCTTTTATAGCCCTCTCCTTAAAACTGTCCTCCTTATCTGCCGTAATAACAATGACCGGAAGGTTATATCCTGTTTCCTTAAGTCTTAGCAGCGCATCCCACCCATTTAATCCCGTCATATGAATATCTAAAATTAAACACCCTGAGGAATCATTTGGTACAGCTTCAAAGAAATTCTCTGCAGAAGAAAATACATCCACTGCAAACCCGTAAGAAATCATCAGTAATTTAAGCGAGCGAAGCACTGATTCGTCGTCATCCAAAATGTAAATTTACTTTTCTTCTAAGGGCATTTTGTAGTTCTTAAGTGGTAATTCTTCTGTTTTATTCACGATGTTATTCTAGGGATGGGCTAAAATGAAGCAATTGTACTGGGGTATAATAAAATAAAGCCGGCGAATGGTTAGTTTTGGCCCAAGTTGCGAGCAGTTAGCTAGAAATTTAGATCTTAATAAAATCTATTGGCACAATCTGTTCATCGTCACCATGAATAATAAATGCCGGTATGTCAAAATTATTTAGGTCCTCGGTACAGTCCGTCTCAGAAAACGCCCTGATGTAATCGAAGGCGTTATTATGACCAGCATGCATCCCTCGGGGCCAGAAGGCTCTAACGTTTCCGTCAATGAAAAAAGTGAATAATAGCCTTTTAATCATATTAATTGCCACTACCGGAAGTATTTCTGCTTTCTGCGCTTGCAGAAGTGCTTGAAATCGATCCCCCAGATTTAGTGCTTGTATTACCATTCATGCTTGTGGTTACACCAGTATTTGTGTCTGCGTTAACGATCGTATTAGCATTAGTTTCCGTAGTAGTATCAGAATTCACATTTTTATTTCCAGAAGAATCATATTGTGCGAAACAAAGGCTTGATGCACTTATTCCTAAAAACAAAAACATCATAATCTTTATTCTCATAAACTCTCCTTTTTATATTTCCATTAAAAAAGTTATTTGGCTGTAATATACTAAAAATATTATTAAATAACTGTGAAAATAATATTAAAGAGATTCTAGCGAGGTAAATGAATGTAACAATTGTACTAAGGTATAATAAAAACAAAATCTCTGCAACTTATTAATTTGCAGAGATTTATGTTATTAAAATAACTGGGGTCGCTGGCAGGACAGCGTTAGAACCCGTTTAATACAAGGGTTCTAGATTTATTTGACCAACCCTTCCTGCTGTAAAGTTTTTTGAACAGAAGATCTGGCCATATGGCGCTTAAGATAAGCGTTGATATTTTTATAGGCACTTAAATCCACTTGTAGCATAGGACACCAATTTAAGACTGTCACTAAATATGCATCCACGGCGGAAAAGGCATCGCCAAAGGCATATTCTTTTGAGGCCACGTGCTCATCCACCCATTGAAGGCGCTTAGCCACTTTAGCTTTGATGGCCTTAACAACTTCCTGAGGACCTTCTTTGTAACCGAACAAAGAACCGATCCCTTTGTGCAATTCCGTTGAAATAAAGGCCAGCCATTCTAAAAACTGATAACGGTCGCCTTTAACGGCACCTTTGGAGTCACTCAAATAGGATAAAATCGCAATATTCTCTGTCAACGTATAGCCATTATCCAAGGTAAGGGCGGGCACATAACCTTTAGGATTGATTTTATAAAAATCTTCCTCTTTTTCCGTCTTATGTGTTCTAAGGTCCACACGTTCTATTGTATGGGCAATATTCCATTCATTCAAAAGAATGTGTGCTGCCATGGAACAAGCTGCAGGCGAATAGTAAAGTTTCATAATCATCTCCTTTTAAACGGTTAATAATTTGTGGTAATCATCAATAAAAGATACTATGCCCCTCAAAATTATGGGTATCCATTTTCATCCCTCCTTAATAGCAGGTACTACTCGAGTACCAAGAAGTTCAATACCTTGCATATGTTTCTCATGAGGCAATGAAGCTACGTCCATTTGAAAGCTGATGTGAGAAATACCTCCCAGTGCTTTGCTGTGCTGGATGATTTTTTCAACTATTTCTTCAGGGTTCCCTACTAGTAAAGCACCTTGTGGACTTCGTTGAGCGTCGAAATGGGCACGGGTGACCGGCGGCCAACCACGCTCTTTACCAATAGTGGTGAACGTTCGGGCATAGCCAGGATAAAAATCATCAATAGCTTTCTGCGTTGTTTCTGCAACATAACCTAGAGCATGAACACCCACCTTAAGTTGATCAGGCGAGTGACCTGCATGCCTACCACTTTCCCTGTAAAGATCAACAAGTGGACGAAATCGTCGCGTTTCACCTCCTATAATTGCAATCATCAAAGGAAGTCCAAGTGTGCCGGCACGGACAAAGGATTCAGGCGACCCGCCCACACCCAGCCAAATCGGTAACGGATTCTGCAAAGGTCTGGGATAGACACCTTGGCCCTTAAGTTCAGGACGGTGTTTGCCTGACCAGTGGACGCGTTCGTTTTCACGGATTTTAAGAAGCAGGTCTAGTTTTTCTTCAAAAAGAGAATCATAGTCCTCAAGCTGCAGTCCGAACAAGGGGAAAGCCTCGATAAACGATCCACGTCCAACGATCATCTCCGCACGCCCTTGAGAAAGAAGATCAAGGGTTGCAAAACTTTGGAACGCGCGTACCGGGTCCGCTGCACTCAGAACAGTAACAGCACTCGTCAGACGAATACGGCTCGTCCGTGCGGCCGCAGCTGCAAGGATAACTGCCGGAGCAGAATCAAGAAAATCCTGACGATGATGTTCGCCGACTCCGAACACATCCAAACCGACTTGATCGGCAAGTTCGATACGTTCAATCAATTGACGCAGGATATTTGACGAACTAACTTTAGTG
>CAYZLU010000050.1:4604-10491 GCA_964479285.1 uncultured Planctomycetales bacterium
CTGCAAAACTATCGACACCGACCTGTAATTTTTCAACTGTGGTATTTTTCATATTTACTTCCTTATAATACCAACTGGTTGGTATTTGTTATGGACAAAAATTTTTCCCTTACTTCTTTATTAAAGTCTGAAGATACTTCTTAAAATGCTCCAAATTATCAACGATCACATTAT
Source organism: uncultured Planctomycetales bacterium (assembly GCA_964479285.1). Lineage (GTDB taxonomy): Bacteria > Omnitrophota > Gorgyraeia > Zapsychrales > Fredricksoniimonadaceae > JABDGZ01. The sequence continues at coordinate 4,779 of CAYZLU010000050.1, forward strand.
TATTACCCTGGACTTTTGCCAAAATATACGATCCTTGCAAAAGAGCAATAAAATGTTTTGCAATAGTATGTGGTTCAAAATTACCCCCATATTGTTTCTTGGCTTCAGCTAAATCTTGAGCGAAATCATTGGTCACATTTTCAAAATGATCAGCGCAGATCTTGCGAATCTTTGGATGAGTATCTGAAAGTTCTTGTCCTAACATTCCTTTGATGCAGGCTTTAGCACCGCTAGGCTTTTTAATCATTTCAATAAGCATGTCTAAGTGACCAAACACTCTTTTGTAAGGGTCTTTGCCAAACAGCTCCTCTTTGATTCTCTGTTGTGCAGCGCATTTGCGTGTCAATAGAGCCCTTGCCAGATCTTCTTTACTTTCAAAATAATGGAAAAAGCTGCCTTTGGTTGTCTTTGCTTTTTCACATATCTCATCAACACTTGTGGCGACATAGCCCTTGGCCATCATCAGCTCAAAAGCCGCGCCCAAAAGATTCTCTTTTTTGATTGGTTTCTCTTGCAGAGTTCTCATATATATACCTACCAGTTGGTTTAATTATACTATGTTGTAAACTTATGTCAAGGATTTCTTTTCATAGAGCCTTCTTTTGAGAGGAATCGGCTGATTTCCGTTGATGTTGGCAGTTTTCATGCTCTTGAAAATTCTCAGTTTAATTCTACGTGTAGGATTTTCTGACGGAAAAAATGAAATGCCGTAAGTCTTTACAGCACTGGCGATCAAATTCGTTGATAAACAGGCCCCTAAGGAGCTTGTGGCGTGGCTCTGACCTGCGCGGAATTGGGACTCCACGCGTATTTGTTTGAAGCTTGTACAACATAGTAATAGCTAGTGCCATTGTTCACCAAAGTATCAGTATAGGTAGTATTACCACCTAACGCTCTGCAATTGTTATACGTACAGTCATAAGGCCCCCCGCTAACAGTTGACCTTTCTACAATATAATTAATAGCTCCCGCACTGGCATTCCACGACAGTACCACTTGGCCAATACCCCCTATCGCTTTGAGTCCGGTAGGGGTTGGGGGCGCTGACGGTTTCAATGTAAAATTCGCTGTTACGCTTTCATTAGCATTCATCGTCAATGTCGTAGGGTTACTTGTCCCTGTAGCTGACCCGCTCCACGAACCAAATTGATATCCCGTTACCGGCGTGGCTGTCAATGTTACTACTGTCCCCTTGTTATACGGACCGCTGTAGGTGACTCCATTGACAGACCGTGCCACTGTTCCGTTGGCAGCTGTGACAGATAAAGTGTATGTTACCGTTGGCCCTTCCGGCGTTGAGCTTACAATGCTGGAACCGATTTGCTGCCCTGTATAAAGCACTTCGACGAAATAATAATAAGTTGTGCCGTTAACCACTGAAGTATCTGTATAATTCGTCTTGGTAATTGAACTGGCGATAGTTGTATATGGCCCGCTATAGATTGTTGATCTATATACATTATACGATATTGCTCCCATACTGGCTGTCCAGGTCAATAACACCTGAGTATTTCCCGTCGTTGCAGTTAAATTGGTTGGCCAGGGAGTAACGCTGACCTGCGCAGAATTTGGACTCGTTCCAGCGGCATCGACCGCCTGAACAACATAATAGTAAGTCGTTTGATCTATGACAGTTGTGTCCGCATAACTTGTACCTGTTACTCCGCTTTTTAAAATTGTAAACGAAGTTCCGTTAACCGTAGACCTTAGCACATTGTATGACGCCGCCTCCGTGCTCGCATTCCAAGACAAAGACACTCGCTGATTCCCGGAGCTTGTAGACAGTGAGCTTGCAGACAGTCCTGTCGGTGCTGCTGGTATTGAAGGTTTAACTATAAAATTTGCTGTTACACTTTCATAAGAATTCATTGTCACTGTCGTGGGATTGCTTGTCCCTATGACTGCTCCACTCCACGAACTAAATTGAAACCCCATTGCTGGTGTAGCTGTCAATGTTACCACTGTTCCCTTGTTGTATGGACCACTAGACGCAACTCCATTAACTGATTGTGCCACTGTCCCGTTGACCGCAGTAACAGATAAAGGGTACGTCCCCGGTTGAGAAAAAATGGCCTGCAAGGTATGGTCAGAGGTAACGACAGGTGAAGCATAGTTGTAAATTATCTGCCCTTGAAACAGTTCCGGTGCCGGAAGAGTTACCGGGCTGCCATCCCACAATAATTCAACAAGGTTATAGCCAGAATTAGAAGGTGTGGTGATCCGAAAAAAACCAGGATTTTCCGGATACTCGATCGTCGGCCCCGAAGGGTCAATGCTTCCCCCTGCAGTGGCACTGGCATTGACGATGCAAATTTTAGAAAAATAAACTTGAACGGTATGATTGGACGTAACATTATTAAAAGTATAGCTCAAAGGCTGGATATCTTGATAAGGCACACTTATATCATTACTATCAACAAATACATGATTGATAATATATTCGGAGGCAGGTGTGATAGTAATTATTAAGCCTTGGCCAGATGCTACCGTGTTAATTCCTAAAGGACTGACCTTACCGCCCGGACCTGCCCCCACTGTGATGGTTGCCAAATTAAAATTGACCTGGAGTGTGTGATTAGCAGTGACCTTATTAAAGGTGTACGTATAGGTATTATTGGACGAGAAAGTTGGTATTTGAGCAACACCATCTACCAAAACCTGGTAGGCCGTATACCCTGTATGTGAACTAAAAATAAAAGTCTGGCTTGAGCCATTATTGACACTCACTGCACCCAAAGGAGCAATAGTCCCTCCTATAACACTGGCAGTGATGATGCGCGCGGGTCCAGGTGTGACGCTGATCGCTGCAGAGTTCCCACTTTCTACTGTTCCATTGACGGCAGAGACTTCGTAGTAATAGGTATTTCCAGTAAGCACAGACATATCTGTGTAGTTGGTTGTGGTAATGCCGCTGGCGATAGTGGTATATGGCCCTGCCAGGCTTGCTGATCGTTTAACATTATAAGAAGCTGCCCCCGGACTTGTCGACCAGGACAATATGACGCTTGCAACATTGGCTGTTGCGTTTAAAGATGCCGGTGGTAATAATTCCGAAACCAAATAATTGTACAGATTAGCGGCGTTAAAAGAACCAAGACCTGTAGCATCATCATAACTTTGCGCTTCCGGGTAATAGCTGTTTGTGCCGCTGATAATATCATGAAAATCTGTTGTGTAAGCATTACTTCGGGCAATCGTATACAGGGCAGGATTAATAAACCCCAGCGGTGTCTTTCCTGCATCCTCCCTTCCTTCATTGACAATTGCAGCAAAGGCGGCCCAGATCGGTGCTGCGATACTTGATCCCCACCAATCCTCCCATTCGCCAGAGGCATAAATGGAATAGGTCGCGGAAGGATCTGCGGTCAAGGCCACATCAGGCACGTTACGCATGGTTGTTGACCCCAGCGATGCCGGGGAGATCATTCCCTGCTGATAAGAAGGAATGCTCTCAAAAGTGCTGATACCGCCACCTCCTCTTGTTGAAGCAGTCTCATTCTGATATGTTCCATTGGTATTGATGGTCAAGGCACTGATACCCACACCTGTGGCATACGGTTGGGTCGCAGGTTCCAGCGCGGATAAGGTATTATGCCCATCGTAAGCGCCGTCATCACCAGAGGCCACAAACACCTCCTGGCCCTGCGCTGCCAACTGCTGAAAGATAGCGGTGTCAAATCCAATGATTGCCACATTATCAGGTTCCGGTCCGCCCCAGGAACAACTGATGACCTTGGCTGAATCATCGCTGGCAATCCGGTTCCATTCATCCACCCAGCCCTGGTTTGAAAAAGAAGCCATATAAACGATAATGCTTTGAAGTCCTGGGGCAATTCCATTTAGCATTTCAATGTCGAGCGTATCTTCCCCACTGGTCGTGCCCGGCGTGCCGTCAAACCCATCGATATAAATATTCTTCAATGGAACGTGTGATAAGTTGAAGTAATTATCAAAGAAATCAATATCTGATTTCAAATACCCGTCGAATTCAACTAAAGCGACTGCTTGTCCTGCACCATTGGAAGGCACGGTAGTAAAATTGTAAGCTTTGAGGATATCTGCAGGAGCAAGGCACTTTGAACCAGATGGAAAGTCGCTACCACAAGGACCTGTACCGGCCTGGGGTGAAATTCTAGATAACGCACTACCTTTATGAGCAAAGGACTTAAAGTGGGGAAGACTGTCCAAGCCGCCAATGGCAAGAAATTTTACCTGTGACGGAATAGTCGGATCCGAATCAGGAGCATAAAATAAAGTCCCGTCACTTTTCTGATAATTATTAATATGCACTTCAAATGCCTGCTCTACTGCCCTAACCGGCCCTAAGACATTTAATACAAATCCATTACGAGATACTGATAAACCTTTGGATCTTAAGAATTGGGCAGCTTCTATATAATCTATTTGTGATGCCCCAAATTGTTGGGTGAATTGAACATGGGTTAAATAATGATGAAAGTTAGGGTTTGTAGGATCATAAATACTTTTAAGCAAGCTGCTTAATTGCGTTTGGTTTTGTAACTGTAATATTATACTTAGATTAAGTGTTTGGTCAGGATCAGCATGGGATATTAGGGCCGAAGTGCTTACCTCTTTAGGCATGTGATGCAGTAAGGTTCGACGGCCATCAGCTTTATCTCCAAAAAGAGGCATCGTCTGCGCAAATGAATTACCACTGACTATTGCAATAAAAAAGAATAAAAAAATTTTGTAAAGATTTTTATACATATAAATCCTCAGCAGGCTTTCTTCCAAACATATAGAAGGAAGTGTGCCATATGAAAATCTATTTGTCAAGGCGGTTGGGTATACACTTACGATTTTAAAAAAGAAAACCTGCCCAAATTGATATTCAGAGATGTTTTGGGCCTTTTGGGAGAATATCTTGGCTACCTGGAGAGATTTTGGACACTAAAAAAGAGGCTTGTTTAAAAACAACGATTTCAAATAAGGATAATGCCCTAAGTCTTTAGTTTGTTAGGACATAAAAACAGCCGCGATCACCCTTGGTAATCATAGCTATTTAGCAATCCACTCAATCTTACGATGAGCCTGGACACAATCTCTTAAGTACAAATTGATCAAATTTTGATAAGGCAAGTCCATCTCCTTAGCCATTGCTTTAAAATAAGCGATAATATCCGCCCCCATACGAATAGTGACCGGCTTCTTTAAGCGAGCGGCGTAGGGATTACGGCGAAACTTCATTTTTGATAAGTCGTATTCTGCTCTCATTGCTTTTCCTCCCAATATTTCTTGGTTTCTTCTTTTGTTGCCTTTCTAGCTGAAATAATTCTAATAAGCGAACCGGATTCTCTTACACAATGAGAAATCAGCAAAACCCTCGTGCGAAAGCTTAAGCCCACCATAAAAAACCTATCTTCACGATCTGAATGATCAGGGTCATGATATTCCAGGGCATCATCATCATAAAAAACAGTAACGGCTTCTTCAAAAGAAATGCCATGTTTCTTTTTATTTAATGATGCCTTACTCTTGTCCCAATCGAATTTAAGGTCATCCATATGTACAATGTAAATATATCATATTTAAATGAATTTTCAAGAAAGAAAATTAGTTCTAACGTACCGTCAGCGATAAAAATAATGCCTGTAACATATTTAATTGTAATAGTTTACCAAAATCATGGGGTCACTAACGGGACGAGTTTTGCAACTATTTGCTGATTAATTCGATTTAGCCTTACCTGCAA
>CAYZLU010000051.1:0-10407 GCA_964479285.1 uncultured Planctomycetales bacterium
GACCCTCCCCTCAAGGGGGAGGGAATAACTCGCTTATAACGGCTTAATGATTACACTTTAAACGAACGCCCATTGACAAAAAGCAGTCCTTCATTAAAATACTAATAATACATAATTAGTATTATTGGTACAATTGATGGACAAAAATAATCCCACCCAAGAAAAGATCCTTAATGCCGCGGAAAAACGGATGATCAAATTCGGGTACCGCAAGGTGACCATGGATGAGATCGCCCAGGACATGCACATGAGTAAGAATACCATTTATAAAATATTTACTGGTAAAGAAGAAATTGCCAAGGCCTTAGTCAAACGTATACAACAGCAGTTGGATACCGGATTGGATAATATAGAGAAGCTCCAAAATGACCCTTTAAAAGTTTTTTCTGGCAGTGTTTTGCTTCTGCGTAAACAATTAGGGCCTTGGTTTGAACATTTTTTTAGCGAAATACCCACTGAATTACCTGCTCTCTGGGAAGAATTCCTTCATTTTAGAAATGAAAAGATACTGGGTGTCCGGTCATTAGTGGATAAGGGCAGTAGAAACGGGATATTTCGCAGGGTCAATCCTTCCATTGCGACAGAAGCATATCTAGGGGCCGTGAAAGCTATTACAAACCCAAGGTTCCTTGAGCAGGAAAACCTTACTTTTGAGCAAGCTTTGGATGCGGTATTAGACATGTGGTCAAACGGGATTATAAAAGCCAAGCGGTAATTATGCTGCCAACCTATGAAACCAGGCAAATCAGGCAAATTTTAAAAGATTTGAAGAAAATTAAGTACGGATCAATTGAGATTGTTGTGCATAACGGAGAGATCATTCAGATAGAGAAAAAGGAAAAGATCCGTATTGAGAAACAAAGCAGACAAACTGCATGAAATAAACATATAGTGTTTTAGCCGACCAGACAAACTGGAAGCTCAAGCGAAAATCTCACTGCAAAATGTGAGGTAAGAAAGGGTATCGCATGAGTAGTTTCCATAAAATCCTGGCCGTTTGTTGTGTCGCAAACCTTTTTATTATGCCTATGCCCGTATTTGCCGAGGACACTGCATCTATCGAACAACGCTTGGGCCAACTTGAACAACAAGTCCAAGATCTAAAAAAGCAATTGCAACAGCAAAGACAAGAGGCCGCCCAAAATGCCCGACAAGGGACGGCCCCCCAGGCCGTTAATTCGACTCCCAACCAAACGCCGCCAGCGGCCATTGTCACAGCCAATAGCAAGGACGGTTTCTCTATTAAATCACCAGATGGGAATTATAAACTTCAAATGGGCGGCTATATTCAAGCAGAAGCCCGTGAATTTGCAGATAATAAGAAGGACTTAGGTTACGAAAGCAGCATTATTCCCCGCCGCGTCAGGCTGGTTATACAGGGAACAGTGGCCCGTGATTTCGATTTTTACCTGCAGCCTGAATTTGGCTACAATAATGCGTACAGCACGATCACCAGTACTACTCCAAGCGCGTATGGCGTGGCCCTTCAGGATGCCTGGGTCGATTACAAATATTTTCCTTGGGGCACCATCAAGGCCGGTAAATTTAAAACACCTTTTGATCTTGAGAATTTGCAGGATACCCGGTATACCTCTTTTACCGAGATAGGGTTAACGGGCAATCTTGTCCCCCAGCGCGATGTCGGCGCGCAAGTAGGAGGGAGCTTGCTTGAAGACAGGATCAATTACGCGGCAGGCATTTTTGATGGAGCTGCTGATCATGAAAATTCTTACGGCGGATACAGCACAGCTTCCGGCGGAGATACCAACAATAAAAGCGGCACAGGCCGTATTTTTGTGAAACCATTTAAAGATACAGGTATGGACCTGTTAAGCGGGTTAGGTGTAGGTTACGCGGCCAGCTATGGTAAGGAGAAAGGCAGTGATCTGCCGAGTTATATTTCACCTGGTCAGGCGCCTGTTTTTACTTATAACAGTAATGTATCAGCTGCTGGTCCGCAAATACGCACTGAACCGCAAGCTTTTTATTACTATAAATCTTTGGGAATTTTAGCTGAAAAAGTTGATTCCCAGGAAGATTTAGAATATAAAGGCAGTGTCATTTACCGCGATAAACCGACAAATAAAGCATGGGAGGTGACCGGTAGTTACGTATTAACGGGTGAAAATGCTTCTTATAATGGAGTGATGCCTGACCATGATTTTGACCTATCCGGCGGGCATTTGGGGGCATTTGAACTGGTTGGCCGTTATGGGGAATTAAAATTGGATAGTTCGATCTTTACCGAGAATTTTGCTAATTTAAATACATCCATATCAGAAGAGAAAGCATGGGCGGCGGGGATCAATTGGTACTTAAACCGGAACGTTAAACTGGCTTTTGGTTTTGAACAAACCAAGTTTAGGCGTGGGGCGGTCAATGGCGCAAGCACTGATGACCGTAAGACGGAGAACCTGTTTACCACGACACTTCAGGTAAGTTTATGATTCAATGGGGCCTATTAAAACAGACAGGAAAAATATGAAAAAATTAATTCTTATCGCAGCAATGGTTTTGTCGGGCATGCCACTATCGGCGTTTGCCAGTGAAATTACCGTCGCTGCCGCGGCCAACGTACAGTTTACGCTGGAAGATTTGAAAGCGGAATTCACCAAAGAGACCGGCATTGGTGTCAAAACAGTCATCGGATCATCAGGCAAATTGACTTCGCAAGTCGAGAATGGAGCTCCCTTTGATGTATTTTTGTCCGCGGACATGAAGTATCCAGCCACGCTTTACAAAGATGGGATGTCTTCTGATGCGCCCAAGGCGTACGCGTACGGTGTTTTAGTGCTTTGGACGATGAAAGACTTGGACCTTTCCAAAGGCATTAATGTCTTGAGTGATCCAGGCATTCAAAAGATCGCTTTAGCCAATCCTGAATTGGCGCCCTATGGCCGTCAGGCAGTGAATTCTTTAAAGTTTTATAAATTATATGATCCATTGCAGAAGAAATTAGTTTTGGGGGAAAGCATTGCACAGGCCAATGAGTTTATTACGACACAAGCGGCAGATATTGGATTTACCGCCAAATCAGTTGTCCTGGCCACCAACATGAAGGAGAAAGGGAAATGGGTCGAGATTGATCCGTGGTCATATGAGCCTATTGCCCAAGGGGTGATTGTGCTAAAATATTCCAGGCAGGGCCGCGATAAAGAGGCCCGCGAATTTTATAATTTCCTTTTTTCTGCACAGGCCCAGGAAATTTTTAAAAAATATGGCTATAAGCTTCCGTGAATAAATTGACCGGCAAGGTTGTTTTGGTTGAATCATCCCCGCACATGTCAATGGTAGACATTGATGTCGACGGAGATACCTTCAATTCCATTGTCCTCGAAACACCAGCCACCGCCACTTATCTAAAGGCAGGAAGCAGTGTCACCTTGCTTTTCAAAGAGACCGAAGTTTCTATTGGGAAGAATTTGACCGGATTGATCAGCCTGCGCAACAGGTTTAAGGCAACGGTCAAACAGATGGAAAAATCCGATATTTTGACCAAGGTCTTTCTTCATTATAAAGGTAAGGAAATAATTTCCATCATTTCGACACGTTCGGGCCAAAGGATGGGATTGGCCGATGGTGATGAGGTCGAATGGCTGGTCAAGACCAATGAAATTTCTCTGCTCAAAGTCTAAAGGATAAATGAATTACGATTGGCAGCCTTTATTGTTGACCTTTCAGCTGGCGGGGATTGTGACTGCAATTCTTTTTGTCCTTGGCGTCCCTTTGGCGTATTGGATCGCCTTTTCAAAAAACAGGTCAAAATACATCGTCGAAACCCTCGTCAGCATGCCCCTTGTTTTGCCGCCCACTGTCATCGGTTTTTATTTATTAATGGCCTTTAGCCCTAAGTATTTTTTGGGGCATTTTTTAGGGTCTTTTTTTAATATCAGGCTCGTTTTTAGTTTTACCGGGCTTGTCATCGGGTCTGTGTTTTTTAGCCTTCCTTTTATGGTCAATCCGATCAAGGCAGGTCTGCAGAATTTTCCTTTGCCCCTGATAGAAGCATCGTATGTTTTAGGTAAATCATGGTGGCAGACCTTGTGCAGGGTCATATTACCGAATATCATGCCGTCCTTGTTAACGGGCATGGTCATGGCTTTTGCCCATACCATCGGTGAATTCGGGGTGGTGCTGATGATCGGCGGTAATATCCCTGGAAAGACCAGGCTCGCTTCCCTGGCCATTTATACCGAGGTCGAAGCGTTAAATTATGATACTGCCGGACTTTATGCGCTGGTACTGGTGGGCATATCTTTTTGTATTTTGTTGGTTTTTTATTATCTGAATAGGTCTGACCGCTCTCTGCGGCAGACACGTTATCGAATTTTCAATAGTATAAACTGAAAGACTTTAAAATTCTTTTAATTATGATTAAGCTTCAATTCAAAAAAGAAATGCAGACACCGCTGGGAAAAGAATGGCTGGATATTGATTTAAATATCGCCGAGGGAGATTTTGTGTCCATTTTTGGGGAATCAGGGGCCGGTAAAACGACTTTTTTACGGATATTGGCGGGATTAATTCAACCGCAAGAAGGGTATATAGAAGTCGACGGAGAAGTCTGGTTTGACAGCCGGCAAAGGACCAATCGACCGGTCCAATTAAGAAGGACAGGTTTTGTTTTTCAGGAGAGTAGTCTTTTCCCTCATATGACGGTCCGTGCGAATTTGGAGTATGCTTGTAGCGATAAAAAGGAACGAAGCAGTATTGAGGAATGGATGCAAACCATGGGTTTAAAAGGCCTGGAAGACCAAAAACCGGACAAATTATCCGGCGGGCAGAAGCAAAGGGTGGCTCTGATCCGGGCCCTCATTAATCAGCCTAAAATTCTCCTTCTGGATGAACCCCTGTCAGGACTGGACATTCAAGCGCGGTTAAATTTGCAGGATGAGATCATCAAGGTTTATCAGAAGACCAGGACCACGACGGTACTGGTAAGCCATGATTTACCGGAAGTTTTTAAGATGTCAAAGAAGGTGTTAGTCCTTGATCACGGTAAGATCATCAAATCCGGCAGCCCCCAGGAGGTCTTTGTAAACAATGATTTAAGCGGGAAATTCAGATTCACAGGCCGGATCATTGAAATACATAAGGATGGCATTTTAAATATACTCACGCTCAGCATCGGCAATAACGTGACCAAGGTGGTGGCGAGTGACGAAGAAATTGTTGGTTTATCCATCGGCAGCAGGGTGATTGTCGCTGCCAAAGCCTTTAACCCGCTTATCTTAAGGGCCTGAAAATACTGCAGTAAGCAAATTTCTCGAAAATTTCTTCAATTTTATCCCTTTTTTTTATTTAAAAGGTTATCATTAAAATATTTGTTAGATGGAGAGGTTCCCAGGGACTACTTTTTAAACATATGAGAAAGAAATTCTTTTGGATTTTAGGCGGCGTATTGCTCGCTGTATTTTTCGTTGCTATTGGTTGGTTCTTAGGGTATCAGGGAGACAATTATAATCCGTATCAAGTATTGAAGGGTTATGAATCTTCAAGGCATGAATTTGTCGTAAAAAGTGCTGAGGTTTCCGTCAAAATGGCCGAGCGCGCCATTGCAGCGCTCAAGAAAAAGAATATCAATGAGGCCATTGAAGACTGCAAGACAGCCATTGACATTTTTCCCATAGATGCCAAACCCTATATTTTACTTACCAAGCTTTATCTGATGACCGGCCAGGAACAGAAGATGTTTGAAACGTTGACCCTTGCCGGACGATCTTACCCTAATTTTAATAATATAGTGGGTGTTATCGACGATATGGACCTTGACCGGTTACCTCTGGATGGGCCGCAGGGGAATGTTTTTCTGGCCAATTTCCCCGGGAATAAAAAGATGGCCATGTCCTTTATGTTTGATGACGGGGAGGCCAATGTTTATAAGGCATTGCCGACTTTCGAGAAGTACGGGTATCGGGCCACTATTCCCATTGTTGCCGGGTTTGTCTCTGACACAAGCAATGACCCTTTTTGGGGCAGCTGGGCAGAATGGAGTGATGCAGCCAATCGCGGATTTGAAATTGCCAATCATTCCATGTATCACCGTGATTCTATCAAAATGCATGGGAGTGATTTTGATGTAGCCATTGATCAGGCCCATGACCTTATTGAAAAGAATATCAGTCATAAAGTAACAGCTTATGTATTCCCTCATGATAGTTATACGGACGAAGCTGTCAGCCGCGCCTTGAGATTACACCAAGCCGTACGCACGCCGGAATTTTTACGTTCTTTTTACGATAGGACGGTCGATATAGTCATTGGGGGGCGTTATGTTTCTGTTGAAACAGCCCAGAGATTGGTTGACATTGGCATTAAGCGGAAATTATGGCTTATTGCGAAATGTCACGGAGTGACAAATAAGGCAAGCATGCGGTCATTTAAATCGATCACCCCTGAATTTCTGGAGTCATATTTGTCGTATATTCATTCCAAGGCAGATGATGTTTGGGTCGACACATTTTCGAATGTTTTTAATTATATGTCTTTGCGGGCGCAAACAAGGATTGAAACCAAATCTTTTACTGCGGATTCCCTAGATTTTGTCCTGCACAATGATAAATCACAAGAAAAACTCTCCAGGCCATTGACAGTGGTCGTGGAAACACAGGAAGCAGCCAGCGTGAAATCAGCCGGCACATCCAAGGGCCATGCACTTAAGGCATGGTCTTGTGCCACACAAGAGCTGTGTATCGATGTGGATTCCTACGATGAAAATGTCCATGTCCAATGGACGAACACCCACCAGTCAATGCCCCACGGCTAACGCCGAAACAGATGTCCTTTGGAAGCCCCCCTAAAATACGATTTGGAGTCTAAATAAAACGGAACTTTTTGAGAATTGAAGTGTTTAATGCTTAGAAAGCAATTCAAACGTATTCAATCAGAAAGGGGAACAGACATGTTAACTAAATTAAGTTTATTGATGGGGGTTTTAATACTTGTTTTATTTGCGGCCCCAAAACCGTCCTTTGCTGACTGGTCAGCAGCGGTCAGTTTTGGCGGCCCAGGATACCATCACGATGACCGTCATTTCTACCATCATGATGAGCATCGTTTTTATCGATGGCATGACCATCCCCATTTCGGGATTCACTTTCATTATCTCCCAGAGGGCTGCTTTAGTGTTTGGGTAGGATGGCACAGGTATTTCTATTATGACGGGTTGTATTACTCCTATATTGGCGGGGATTATGTGCTGGTGAATCCTCCGATGGGGGCTTATGTGGGTACGATCCCATCGGACTTCAGGCCGGTCATTATCAATGGTGTGACGTATTATACCAGTAATGGGACCTATTATATTCTGACACGCTACCATGGTTATCGAGTCGTTGCTGCGCCTGTGGTGTATGCTCAACCAGTACCTGTGGCTGAATACACACAAAACATAATTCCAGTAAATGTCCCTAATAACTATGGAGGGTATAAAACCGAGATTATCAAAAGATCGGGTAATGGTTTTGTAGGACCTCAAGGAGAATTTTATGTCGAATTTCCAAGGATTTCACAGTTGAAGATCATGTATGGAAGATAACGGGCAGAAAATCACTCGTAGAGGCGACTACAATAAGTTATACTGTTGGCAGAGACAGAGAGAAAAGATTATCACAGGAGTCTTATGTTAAAAAGAATAATTCTAAAGAACATAGTTATTATTTTTTCTGCTGTAATATTATTGACCTCGATTCAATCATCTTACGCGGACAATGATTCTTTTACTGTGAATGTGCCCAATGCGCAGGGTGGATACACATCCATAGTCATTAAACAGTCTGGTGGTGGGTATATAGGCCCGCAAGGAGAGTATTATTCCCAATTTCCCAGCGTGTCACAGCTCCAGGTCGTTTATGGGTTGAATGCTCCTGGTTCAACGGTCGTTACTGACAGCTATGCTGGATCAAGTATAACTGTTACTATTGCCCCTCCAGCACTGCCGGTATATGTGCAACCTGCCCCTCCTGCGTCTAATTATATTTGGACCCCGGGATACTGGAGGTATGATTCTTTCTTTGAAGATTACTATTGGGTCCCTGGCACATGGGTCAGGGCACCAAGTCCTGGGTACTTATGGACCCCTGGGTACTGGTATTGGAGGGATGGCCAATATGTTTATAGAGATGGGTATTGGGGAACGCATGTTGGTTTCTATGGTGGTATTAATTATGGTCATGGTTATGAGGGCCATGGTTTTTCGGGTGGGGATTGGAGCAATGGGACCTTCGTCAATAGGACAATTAACGAAACGAAGATAACAAACATGACCAACAATAATACTTCGAGCTTCAACGGTGGTCCTGGCGGTACCAATGCCCGGCCGACCTTCGCAGAAAAAGTTGCAATGAAGGAAAAACATGTACCAGCTACTACTGAACAGAGAATACATATGCAGACGGCACGGAAGAATCCCGAATTAAGAGCGTCCACAAACCACGGTAAGCCAGCCATCGCTGCTACTGCTAGGCCTGGAGTATTTAAGGGTAAGGGTATCGTGGCAGCCAAGCATGCTGGGGCTTTTTACAATAAGACGAAGCCAATAAAATCTGGAGTGGCTAGGATCAATACGGGTGCTGTCGAAGCCAGGCATGCAGGATTTTTGCAACATAATAAAAAATTAAACCATGTCCCACCCAAACCTAAAGTTAAAAAACCCAAGGTCAAGAAACCTTTACCAAAAATTCTACAGGCCAAGGTGGACGAAACTCAAACTAAGAATCCGGCAGGAGATACAGGTTCTACTTAAAAATTCCGTGGTGTGAGTTATAAATAATTCGGGAATTTTGTGAATTCCTTGGCGTATTCTTTGGTGAGTATGCCTTCTTTGATCATTTGCGACAAGCATTGCTCCAGGGTGTACATGCCTTCATCGCCTGTCACCATTTGGCCCCTGATCTCAAGCAGAGCCCCCCGACGGATAATATTACGGATAGACATGGTCGGAATGAGGATTTCCGTTGCCAGGACCCTGCCTTCCTTGCCCTGAAGGGGGATCAATACCTGGCCGATAACAGCAATAAGGTTCTCAGCCAATTGGGTGCGGATTTGGGTCTGTTTTCCCGGGGGGTAAACATCCAGGATACGATTGATCGATTCAACGGTGTCCGGGGCGTGCAAGGTGGTTAGTACGAGGTGCCCGGTTTCAGCGGTGGTCAGCGCCATGGAAATGGATTCAGCGTCCCGGATTTCACCCACCACCACCACGTCGGGATCCTGGCGCAGGGCAGATTTAAGCGCACTGGCAAAAGACCTGGTATTTGTCCCGACCTCGCGTTGAATGATCAGGCTTTTTTTAGATCCATGCACGTATTCAATAGGGTCTTCGATCATCACGATTTTAAAGGGGCGTTCTTTGTTGACTAAATCCACCATATGGTTCATCGTGGTGGTTTTTCCGCTTCCGGCAGTACCGGAAATGATGATAAAGCCCTTACGTTTGCGTGCTAATTTTTCTATGATGGCGGGGAGCCCCAATTGCTGTGCGGTCGGGATGATGGTTGGAAGGATGCGAATGTTCGCGGCGGGACGGCCTTTTTCAAAGTGGGCATTGACCCGAAAATTAAAATCCTTAACGCCTATATACGAAAGGTCAATGTCCTGGACTTCCAGATAGGTCTTCCGCTGTTCCCCTGTCATCATATCAAAAAGGAGATTTTGAATGTCCTCTGATTTTAAGAGCGGAAGGGCGGATGATTGCAATTCTCCGTAAATCCTAAAAACAGGGGGTTTATCTACAACTAGATGGATGTCCGTGGCATTGTGTTCAATCGCATTTTGAAGAAGAGGCACTATCTTTGTATAATCCATAGTATTTAACTCTAAAATTGCATCATTCGTGATAATAGTATACCATAAAAAATGAAGATCGGGTGAAAACAAGATTAAGCTCTTTGGAAGCTTGCCTCTCTTCGGTTGACATTACTCTAATCGACCCTTATAATGCTCTGTCTTAATACCGCCATGCGGTGGGAAGGTCATTTAAAAAAGGCTAACATTTTGCAGGCAGCGAATCCGTATATTTTTAAGATCAAGCCCTATGTCCCGGGCAAGCCCATTGACGAGGTCAGGCGCGAAATGGGCCTAAAAAGCGTCATTAAACTGGCTTCCAATGAGAACCCTTATCCGCCTTCACCCAAGGTCTTGGCGGCCATGGCCAGGGCAGCGCGTGATGTTAACCGTTACCCTGATGGTGGCTGTTTTTTGCTGCGTCGCGCCTTGGCCCGGAAGCTGGCCATTGATGATGACCAGTTGATTTTTGGAAATGGTTCAGATGAGATCATTGTTTTAGCGGTCAAAGCCTTCGCTGCAAAAGGGGATGATGTCATTATCGCCAAGCCTTCATTCCTGATTTATGAGATTGCCTCTACCTTGTCAGGTGCCCGTGTGCATCAAGTGCCGCTTAAAGAATTT
>CAYZLU010000052.1:0-10302 GCA_964479285.1 uncultured Planctomycetales bacterium
ATTAGTCATGCCGATAATGTCCATTCCCCAAGAGCGGTAAAGATTAGACTCGGCCTTGGTTGAAAACTGCGGCCCTTCCATGTTCACATAGGTGCCGCCGCGGTGCGTCTTGATTTTTAATCTTTTGGCACTTCGTTCGAGGATGTCAGCGATCTCTTTGGACACCGGGTCCGCGAAAGACACATGCGCCACAATACCATCGGTAAAAAATGTGTCCATACGCCCTTTGCGCGTGCGGTCTAAGAATTGGTCCGGGATGACAAAATCCATGGGTCTATACTTTTCCTTAAGACTTCCGCAAGCGGAAACAGACATGATCGCCCCTACGCCTAATTTTTTCATACCGTAAATATTGGCGCGGTAATTGATTTCTGACGGGCTGACACGGTGCCCCCGGCCGTGGCGCGGCAAAAAGACCACAGGTATACCCTCTAATTCCCCGGTAATGAATTTATCCGAAGGATCCCCAAAAGGGGTCTTGACCGCGACTTCTTTGACCTTTGTTATCCCTTCAATCTGATATAAACCGCTGCCGCCGATGATGCCGACTGTTGCCATAATATCTTCCTTCCATCATTCTATAGCGGGTCCTGTCTCAGCCTTGATGTTAAGGTGCTCCTAATTGAAATTCGTACGGCACAGCCTTATAGAACGGTGCGTTACCTTAACTAGACCTTTGATCAGTCACCGTCCGCCCCTTAACATCAATTCCGAGCCACCCGCCGCATTATTTTGCTAACTCTTTGGCCCTTTTTTTTGCAGCTAATAACGCCTTTTCCATTAATCGATTAAATTTACCCTTTGAGAAAACATCCAGCGCTGCCTGGGTTGTACCTCCCTTGGAGGTTACTTTAGCACGCAATTCAGACGCATTAAATGGGCTTTGTTCCAGCAAATGGGCACTCCCGAGCAAGGTTTTATAAACTAATTGTTTAGCTTGGGACTGATCAAAACCTGATTTCACGGCTGCATTGATCCATTGCTCAACAAACAAAAATACATAGGCTGGTCCACTGCCAGATACTGCAGTGACTGCATCGATCATGGATTCATTGACAATGACTGTTTGGCCAATAGCACTAAGAATAGATTGTGCCAATTTCAAATCCGTACTCTTGGCATGGAGCCCCGCAGCAATGCCGGTGATCCCTTCACCGATCAACGCAGGCATATTAGGCATGGCCCGCACAACCCTTACCTGGCCGCCTAAATTTCTCTCAAAGAATTTGGTTGTTAATCCGGCCGCAATGGAAATAAATAATTTATTCTTGCCAGCAGGGATCTGTTTTAAAAGCAGCTCCATGTCCTGAGGTTTCACCGCCAGAATGACCACGGATGCCTCATCCACCACTTTCAAATCACCCAAAACAATCCCATGATATTTTTCTTTTAAATATTTAACGCGCAGCCCGTTAGTTTCACAAACATGGACACAATGCTTAGCATAAAGTCCTTTAACCAAGGCCTCGCCCATGTTACCGCCGCCAATGATGCCTATGATGTTTTTTGTCATATTATCCTTTAAAAATAGCACTGCCCACGCGAACCATGGTCGATCCTTCTTCGATGGCGATTTTATAATCGCTGCTCATGCCCATGGATAAAATCTCCATGTCGATGCGCGGATGCCCGGCAAATTGTACCTTGATATCATCGCGGATAATGCGCAAATCGGAAAATGTTTTACGGATGACCCCCTGGTCCTCGGTAAAAGGCGCCATGCA
Source organism: uncultured Planctomycetales bacterium (assembly GCA_964479285.1). Classification (GTDB taxonomy): domain Bacteria; phylum Omnitrophota; class Gorgyraeia; order Zapsychrales; family Fredricksoniimonadaceae; genus JABDGZ01. Next base: position 1,725 of record CAYZLU010000052.1, read on the forward strand.
CATCAGCCCCTTGACCTTGACATGGGCGAGTTGGCCGATACTTTCAATTAACGTGCCGGCATCCTTGGGGTCAGCACCGAATTTCTGTTCTTCCCGGGCCGTATTAAACTGGACTAAAATCTCAACAGCCTGGGAGCTTTTAACTGCCTGTTTTTCTATTTCCTGGGCCAATTTTAGGCTGTCTACGGACTGGACCAAGGAACATACCTTGATGGCGTCCCTGGCTTTGTTCGTCTGCAAATGGCCTATGATATGCCCTTTAATATGCGCATTTTTAGCCAACAACAAGGGAAATTTATTTTCAGCTTCCTGCACCCTGTTTTCAGCGATATGCCGGACTCCTGCATCAATGGCTTCCTGGATCATTTCCACCGCCACGGTCTTAGTGACCGCAACGACAGCGACATCCTTGGGGTTCCGATCAATCTTGTGGCAAGTTTCTTCAATATCAAAAAAAACTCTATGGACATTATTCTGGATCATAACAAGCGACAAGGTTACCACAAAACCGAAGGCAGGTCAACGAAGAGCTGGTCATTGATGGCTTCTAAGGTTGGCCTACAATGCCAACGACTTTGGTAACTAGGTCATGGAGTTGAAAAGGTTTTAAAAGGTAGGCCTTGATACGGTAGCGATTAAACAATGGTTCCATTTCGTTGTAAGCTGTCAGCACCACCACTGGAATATTAACGTATTCTGGTGTTTTGGATTTTTCCATGATGAAAGTATATCCATTCATCTGAGGCATTTGAATGTCCAAAAGGATCATATCCGGTATTTTGGATTTTAAACACTGAAAAGCTTCAACGCCATTTCCAGCTGTTTTGACTTCATATCCGCATTCTTCTAACTTGCGTTTAGTAATTTCCACTACGATAGGCTCATCGTCAACAACCAAAATGGACTTTGACATGAGATTATTTTATATCAACAGGATCATCTATAAAAGGAATTTCCAAATTAAATATTTCAGAAATAATAAAGTCCAAGGCTTTTAAATAATTGCCCAGGATTTTTTCGACATCCTTGGTTTCGACCGTCCCCAAGAACCTTTCGATGCTCATGGTCCTTAGATGGTACAGGGCGCTGTCGACATGTTTTCCGGGAAATTGTTTACGCAGATACTGCACATAAAGAGGCATCTGGAATGATTTTACATGGTCCCGGATATATTCACGGGTCAGCACCGTTCCTTCTAAATTTGATATGGCCTTGGGCATGGTGTCCATGCTACCTGTCTTGTAATCCAGGACCAATATTGTCCCGTCAATCAATTCATCGACCCTGTCAAACCTGTAGGTCAAGCTTACTGGTTCCCTTCCTAAGTTGATCACATCTTCAAATTTACGTTCAATAAAAAGGACTTGGGCGACATCAGATTCACACCGCAAAGCTTCTTGGTCTAAAAACCTTTCTAACCTGGTCTTTAAAACAGTCTCCATTAAAAAAGTGTCGCTGCGTTTTTGCCGGCCAAAAACAGTTTCAAATTTGGACTCATAAATTTTCTGAAAATATTTTCTAAACCCCGTATCAAGCACAGGTCTCTTCCCAATAAATGGTCCAAAAGCTTCCTGCAACAGGTCATGGATAAAAACGCCGATATGACGGCTCTCAGGTTCTTCTAATAAATCATCTTTGGCCCGCAGATCCAATACATAGCGGCAGTAAAAAAGATACGGGTTTTGCAAATAGGCATTAATACTGGAAGCGGAAAACCTGAAATTCTTTAAAAAATCGACCATGGACTTTGTCTTGGGAATGACCCGCTGCTTTCTTTCGACGGAAACTTCAAAGGCCCCACGGACAATATCAACGGCGCCAATGGTCCCAAGCCGCACTTCCTGCTCCCAGATAAGCTCCTCTAAAAAACGGCTGCGCACGTGGTCACTGTTCTGTTGATAAATCAAATGCACGTTGTCGGCCGCGGAAATCAACCGCATAAACCCGTAACGCTGGATCTCCTCTTCCAATTCCAGTCGGTCAAGATTGAGTTTAATCATGACCTCGCGTGGGATCAGGGGTTCATAAATATTCAAGCGCGGCAAAAGACCTTCATTGACATCCACCACAATCACATTCCTAAAATTAAGGGCGCGCGTTTCAAAAAGGCCCAAAACCTGAAGGCCGCGAAGCGGCGAACCGTTAAAAGCCACTATCTGTAAAGACAATCGTTCCTCTAGCACCTTAAATAAATCCCTGGCCTCAAAAATTTCCTTTGCAAAAGTGCAGGTCTTAAATCCATCGCAAATTTCCAACAAACCAGAAGCAATTTGGGCATTAAAAGGATGCTTGTCCATCGTGCTGTGCTCCTGCATAAATTCGACGAATCCTTGAAGGGCAAAAGCCAGGTCCTCCACAGAACGGACACCCTCAAAACTCTTAAAAAACACCTCGTGGATAGCATGCCCCCCTTTTTTAATCTCGTTGGGACTGACCGTCATATTAATTGCCTGCAAAGAATTGATGGAGGCTTCCAAAAATTTTTCATCACGAATGACATCCTCAGGGTCTAAAAATATTCGGCCCGAAATGTCTGTCAATATTTCGCCTTTGAGTACCTCTTCTATTTTTGCCGCCAGCACGCGTGCCAGCTCTTGATTACCTCCCAAAGTCAAATTCTTTACCAATGGATGCCTCAACAGGGAAAGGTAATCCCTGGTGTAATACAAATTCCCTTTGCGCCGATGTTGGGCTTCCATGACGAGGGTCATCAGGGTATGGAGCGCGCTGCGCTTAAGCGGATATCCCATGGAAACATTAAATTCCTCAAGCAGGCCTCCCACCGCGGTCAAAAGAGTAGAAAGAAAATCTCCATCAGGCAAAACAATGACCGTTGATTCAAGGTCCTTAATATTTTCCAGGATCCCGTGGACCAAACCTGCCTGGGCATGGCTGTCAAATGCTTCATAAATCTTTAAATTAAAGGTGGTGGGCCTGACTTCTTTTCCCTCGATGATAGGGCTGCCAAAAGTCTTGGCGATGCGTGAAAGCGCAGGCCAGCGGCGCTCATCACCTTGCATGAAAAGCACTGCTTTCCCGCGGTCATAAATATTCTTGATGACCATATTTTCCGTGCGGTGTAGATAGAAGAAATTGCAAAACAAAATCTCATCGAAAGATGTGATATCGCACTCAGCCACCCGTTTGGCGGCCATACGGTATTGATACCCGCGGGGAGCCAATTGCCTGCTTTCAAGCTCCTGATGATAGGACCTTCGCAGTGAACTCAAATGGATCAATAGTGTATTAATATCCTCAGGGACGCTGAACCCTATTTGGGCATGCTCCTGTACTGTCTTAAGAGAGTCCAAAGGCACATCTTCCAGGTCTAACTGTTCAAAAAAATGCATGATTTCACGGGCCCAGGGCAAAAACTGTGCAAAACTCTCGCGACCGCGGCAGACCCAAGGGCAGACCTTCGTGGCCAATTGATAAATGGTATAACAATGGTCCAGGTCATTGCCCCGTAACGGCATCTCTGAGCCAAACGCCACATAGGCCATCCATTCATCGATGGTGAAAAAACGTGGCGGGATAAACGCTTTGCCTATACGCCTCGCCAGGTCCCTTTTAATAAACAGGGACGGCCTGCGGCCACCGAATACTAAACACAAACGCGACAAATCACGCTCCTGATCTTCATAATAACGATGGACATAATCCACCACATGGGGAAGAAAATTCTCCGTAAATGGGACTGTAATGACTTTACTCATCTCTACTCATCTTTGCCTGTTGCTAGTTTAAGCTCACTAAGGAACCCGGGATTAACAGCTCCCCCAAGTTCTTTCAGTCGATGCACATCACCCCAGGCCTTATTGTATTCTTTTGACTGATAATAGATATTTGCCCGGTTGTTATAGGCCTCGGCATTGTCTGGCTCTATTTCAATGACTTTGTTAAAATCAGACATGGCACGGACCAAGTCTCCTTGCAAGCCGTAAATGAAACCTCGATTGTTATAGGCCCCTGCATAGTTGGGGTTTATATCAACCGCTTTGGTGTAATCTGAAATGGCTTTAGTCAAATTTTCTTGTTTGACATAGATAATACCGCGATTGTAGTAGGCCATTGCAAATGCAGGGTTTATCTCAATGGCCTTGCTATAATCAGATATGGCTTGGACGAAATCACCTTGGCTTTCATAGACACTGGCACGATTGTAATAGGCTCCCGCAAAATCAGGGCTTATCTCAATGGCCTTGCTATAATCAGACATGGCTCGATTAAAATCATGGTGATTATTATACGTATTGCCGCGGTTATAATATGCATCTGCATAATGAGGGTCCAATTTGATGGCCTTATTTGAATCTGATAATGCTTGAATGAAATTGCCTTTGAGGGCGTATAAAACGCTGCGGTTATTATAGCCCTCAGCAAAATCAGGGTTTATATAAATGGCTTTATTGAAATCTAAAAGGGCTTGCGCAAATTTACCTTGACGATAATACGCCAACCCGCGATTGTTATACGGCCTTACCTTATGTGGAGATTTTTGGGCCGTATCATTCCACAAAGTATACCCGTCCCTCCAAACTTTATTTCTTTGATAAGTCAAGATTGAATTAAAAGTTATCACCGCCATCAACAATATGACTATTGTTTTGATCGCGCTATTTTGATGAAGGTAATACGCACTGCTGGCCAGGAAAATGCCATACCCCACCATGGGCAAATAAAGCCTGTGTTCAAAAATGACATCATTGAGTGGCAAAAAACTTGATTCAGGCACCAGTGTCAAAAAAAACCAAAAGATAGAGAAAGATACCATCCTATATCTTGAAAATAAATGCCTCGCCCCTAAAAGAACAAAAACCAAAAACCAAAAACTGAACAACGTCGGCCATTCAAAGATGCTCTTTGAAATATGATAATCATAATCCAAATTTTGATTGATAGGAAGAAACAATAGTCTTATGTAGGTGATCATGACTCTTAATTGGGTCAAGAAATAATGTATCGGCGAAATGCCTTTGGGCCCTTCGACAAGGCTATGTATCCCTTGAAAACCGTCCGACCTGGGAAACAACATGGTCAAAGGAATGATGAACATCGTCAGTAAGAATGGAAGAAGCCTTTTCCAATTTAGACCTTTCCCGGATTCAAGAAAACTGAATTCGTACAATAAAATCATCAAAGGCAAAGTTACTGTATTCTCCTTGGTAAACATGGCCAAAACGGCGATCATTAAAGAGCAGGTGTAATAAAACTTTTCGATACTTGGATTTTTCCCCTTTTCTTCAAGCAGCCTTGATTTAACGTAAAGGACCAAGGACGCTAAATAAAACAATGCCCCCATAGAGGTGGCCCTCTGCCAAATGTAGGTCACCGCTTCTGTTTGAACGGGATGGGACACAAATACCAACGCTGCCAGTAAAGCAATAGGATTGGCATGCTGGTTCATCTTATTCCCTCTCATCACAGGTGTAGAAAGAGTGAGCCGCGTAAACTGCCACACTAAAATGGATGACATTAAATGGACGGCCAGGTTAAAGAGGTGATAGCCGAATACATTAAGTTGATGGAAATGATAATTCAATGCGAGAGAAAGAAACGTGATAAAACGGCACGGAGTATAGGCCCAAATATTTTGGAGATTATAAATATTGGTTATAGAAGGATTATTAACGATCGTCGGAAAATCATCGAATTGAAACGGACAAAAGAAAGAATTAGAATAAACAATGCTCCCCAAAAAAGAGATGAGAATGATTGAAAGGATATTGTACATAAGAAGATCTAATGTGACATCCAATTTCTTCCACCAAGGATGCGGGCAACCAACATGCTGCTGACATTGTCACCTATGGCGTTGACCATCGTCGCAGGCGGGTCGACAAGCGTACCTATCATGGAGATGATGGGCATGGCTATCATGGGAAAGCCGTAAAGAGTGACGATCATCAATTCACCTAAAAACCCGCCTCCGGGGATGCCGCTCATGACCGTGCCGCTTAAAAGGGCGACCCCGACTGCCGTGACCATGGCCCAGGGGGATGAAAAATCCATATGAAACAATCCAAAAAGTACAGCCGTTTTAAGAACAGCGGAAAGGCAGGAACCATCCATATGGATCGTTGAACCGATGGGAATGACCATTTCACGGATCTCCTGGGGAACTCCGACACGCTCAGCTGCTTCTAAATTGACCGGTATAGTGGCCATACTGCTGCTGGTGGCCAGGGACGTCAATGCCGCAGGCATAATATTGGGCCAAAAAACTTTTAATCCCCTTTTTCCCGCGGCCAAAAATACATAAAAAGAAAAGCCCACAAAAAAATAGACAATGGCCACCGGATAATAGATCGTCATCGCACGCACATAAGTACCGAGCAGTTGGGGACCCAGCACGCCAATCAAATATGCAAAATACGCCCCCAACCCAACGGGCGCGTAAAACATGATGTATGAAATAGCTTTCATCATCACCGCGTTACCGGACAATAAAAACGTCGTGAATGCTTTTGACTTGTCCCCTAGCGTGCAGGTGCTAAGACCTATCAACAGGGAAAAGACAATCAAGGCCAGCATGTTCTTTTTGGAAAATAAATCAGAAAAATCAGAAACAGTAAAAGCCTTGACGATTTGATCAGATACCTTCAACTGCTCAAAATGAACATTGCTTGGTAAGGTAATGTTTATGCCTTGTGCCGGTGGGTAAAGCTGGACGGCAATCAGCATGAGGACTGAAGCGATAATACCGGTCACGGTAAAAACCACCATCATCCATAAAATGATCTTCCCCAGCCGTTGTATGTTGTTCATGGCAGCTACTGCTGATGAAATCGAAAAAAAGACCAGCGGGACGACAATGGTAAAAAGTAAATTAAGGAAAACGTCGCCAAAGGGCTTAAAAATAACTGCTTTTTCTTTCAAAAGCAGCCCCAACAGGCACCCGATAGAAATAGCGCCAAGAAGGATCAGGGATGAAGCATAGTGTTTAAGGAAGGATGACCGTTTAGCCACTATAACCATCCGCAAAAAGCAAAGGTGCAGATGCTTTTGGCATCCATGAATTTTCCTTGGGCAAAAAGTTGACGCACCTTGAATTTAGTCATTGGCATGGTTTCTATCACTTCATATTCTTCCGGTTGCGCTTTAGTCAAGGTCAACTCTTCGGCCTTGAAGACATGGATTATCTCCGTCGAATATCCTGGCACGGGATAAATGGCCCCTAATTTAGTCAGTTTTTTGGATTTAAGGCCGGTTTCTTCCAACAATTCCCGCCGGGCACAGGCAGCAATGGATTCATGGGGATCAAGCGTGCCAGCCGGCAATTCATAAATATATTTTTTGAGCGCCGGGCGGAATTGGCGCATCATGACAACGGTATTCTTGTTTAAGAATGGGGCAATGATGACGGCCCCAGGATGGTTAATAACGGTAATGTGTGTGACACGCCCGTTGGGCAGTTTAACTGCTTGATTTTGCTTGATGTCGAGTTTTCGACGGGCCATGTTACGCCACCGGGATTGTTTGGGCCATGCTGGGACGTTGGGAAATTCCGTCAAACCATTGCTGCAATGCCCCCTTCACCTTCAAATGAGGCAATCTAAAATGGATATACCCAATAGCTGAGGCCACAGCAACAGGAGATAAATTGAAATTTTTAAGCTGGGCCAAATTTTTCTCGATATAACTGTAGGATGAAAGGACATTCGATTCTAACGTAGTCGTGAAATCTTTATGAAAATCATGGGGATGGCGGACTTTTTCCATATAAAGATTAATCGCCACTGTCATTAAATCATCGGCAAAAGCCTCCCATTTTAAGACCTCGATGCGCTCAAGGGGAAGGGAACGAGGGATCATGATGATATTATCATTAAGATTGTCCAAATACTGGCAAATGACCGGGCTATCAAAAACTGTTGTTCCATTGTCCAAGACCAGGGTCGGCACCTTCCCCAATGGATTAGCATCTAAAAGCCGTTGGGATTTTTTTTGCAAGTCTTCGTCAATCAGATCCAACGCAATATTTTTTTCCAAAGCAACCACCCTGATCTTACGGGCATAAGGTGAACGTTTAGTATAAAGTAATTTCATCAATGGTCCTTTCTAAGAATGATATTGGGACTTATTTTACACTCCTTGAAAGAAATATAGAAAATTATTTTTTGAATTTATTACACAATTTTTGGGCTGCCTTGTGTAATCGTTGGTAAACATAGGAAGGATGAAATAAAGCTGAAATCAAAAGGGCGACAACGATGCCGAAAGAAACCTCTAAAAACCGGTAAGCAGCTGTCATCCAGGGGGAACCCGAATGGCTCGTCAGCATGATAACGGCAACGGTCACCGCGGCCAGGCGATAGCTCTCCATCAGCCTCAATAAGGCACAAATCAGGACAACCAGGGTCACAGCCACAGCAAAAGCCCACACATGGTTTCCACAAAGAGCAAAAAATAATCCACCCACCACCGCACCGGCAAAGGTGCCGATGAGCCTCATCCATGAAGCGGTGATCGTGGCCCCGGCATCAGATTGCATGACAATGATGGCACTCATTACCGCCCAATAGCCCTGGGGCAGTTTAAACCATTCGGTAATATACAAACAGCTTACCGCGGTAAG
>CAYZLU010000053.1:0-10271 GCA_964479285.1 uncultured Planctomycetales bacterium
ATTTTGAACCGACCGCATATCCATAACCGGGAAGATCGACTATCCAGCGGTATGGTTTGACCTCGTACACATTAATAGTCCTGGTCTTTCCAGGGACCTGTGATACACGCGCCATGTTATTTTTCTGGCATAAAGCATTAATAAGAGTGCTTTTACCAGCGTTAGACCTCCCTACAAAGGCCACTTCAGCATCACTCTCTGTGAGCTCGAGCGTATCCGTTTCAGTCATTAAATGTTTGGTCTTGCGTAACATCGCTAACTTGACCTCTCTGAGCATTTAAGTCCACTCAGCCAAATACGGTACATTCGGGGTGACATGAATGCATATAATCTGATAGATTTAAACGATTTCATGTTTCTCGATCCAGTAGTCGAATGAGTCCGATGAAATCGTCATCCGACCAGCCAGCGGCTAAACCCTTATCGTAAATATTCTTAAGATTCCTTGTTTGTTCGAGTGGTAACGAAAGCTCCTTGGCAGTTTCCAGGGCCAAGCGAAGATCTTTAGTCATATGCTTGAGGGAAAACTGTGGGGTGAAATCGTTCTGGCGTAATTTTTGTTCTTTAAAATCCGCAAGACCAGAATGAGCGGCATTGCTCCCTAACGCATTGAAATAAATGTCGTCTGAAATTCCTTCCCTACGGCACAACATAAGACTTTCACAGAGTGCCTGAGCAACTCCAGCTATGTTAAGATTAAGTGCCAGCTTCAATGAGGAGGCAGAACCCAACGGCCCAATATGCAAAATTTTACTCGAGATGGGTCCAAGAATGGGGCGGCCCTTTTCGATTATTTCGGGATCTCCGCCCAAATAATAAACTGTCTGGCGTTGTTCAGCTGCGGTTTTGCTCCCTGTAAATGGCGCCTCCAGAAACCACGCGCCAGTTTTCTGCACCTCATTAGCAAAAATCTTCGTCCATTTAGCAGAGATCGTACTTGATTGGATGACCAATTGGCCTGGCCTAAGCTTAGATTTTATCTCATTTAACACAGACTGTACTGCCTGTGGATCCGCGACGACGATAAAAATAATCTCTGATTGGTGTACGGCCTCCTGGATGGATGCACAAAAATTAGGAAAATTCTTAGGTGTACGGTTCCAACATCGCACCGTATGACCATCGGCGATCAAGTTCTTGGCCCAAGCGCTTCCGATAATACCCAAACCCAAAACAGAAATTTCAGCAGGTTTAGACATGTCTTCCTTTCCTAAATTTAATTATTTTCCAATGCCGCTACTTTGGCTAATCGGCGACGATGACGCTCAGCTCCGCTAAAGTTTGAAGCAAGATATATTGTTACTAATTTCCAGGCAAATGCTTGATCGATCACCCTGCTGCCCAGACATAGAACATTCATATCGTCGTCTTCTACGCCCTGGCGCGCTGAAAATTCTTCGTGAATCATACATGCACGTGCCCCCGCCACCTTGTTGGAAGCGATACACGCACCAACGCCACTGCCGCAGACAGCAATCCCACGATCCACATCTTTGCTCGCCACTGCACGGGCCAGAGGAACCACAAAATCTGGATAATCATCATCCGGATCAAGCTTATGATCGCCAAAATCGATGACTTCATAAGCACTTTGGCGCAACATGACAATCAATTGTTCTTTTAGCTGGTAGCCAGCATGATCAGAAGCGATACCGATACGTTTTAGCATATCAATTCTCCAAGAAACTGCGATTCGATCAAAAACAAAATTTTCGCCAAATAAAGCAATTGGGCATTTTACGCTGATGAGACCAATTTACTGGCAGCGGCCCGATCTAAAAACCAATTAACGCTTCCCTGATTAGGCTTGATCTGTTTTGCAGGATAGTCCATCTTTTTTTTATCCTCCAATACTTCTGCGACCACATCTGCTTTATCATTTCCGCTGATTAAAAAGAAAACCATCGCCGCATGATTGATCGCTGGAAGGGTCAAGGTTATTCTTTTTTCTGGTATCCCTTGCTGAGACACAGGAACTACTACACGATCTTTCACCAAAAGAACCGGATTTCCTGGAAAAAGAGATGATGTATGCCCGTCCTGGCCAATCCCAAGTAAAATAAGGTCAAAAACAGGAAATTCATCTTTTTTTGATTTAAACACATCACCGATGACTTTTTCATACAAACGTGCCGAAGACTCAGGGTCACAAGCCTCTGTCATTACCGGATGAATATTCCCGGAAGGGATTTTGACCTTAGAAATAAGGGCTTCCAATACCATGCGGTAATTACTTCTTTGATCTCCATGAGGCACCCATCTTTCATCGCCCCAGAAAAAATGGATTTTTTCCCATTCAAATTCGTCTTGATAATACGGACCAGCCATGCTTTCATAAATTCCCTTCGGTGTAGAACCGCCTGCAAGAGCTATTGCAAACTTACCTTGTGAAGCAATTTTCTCCCTAGAAAGGACCAATATCTCTTCCGTGACCCTTTCACAAAGATATTCATAATTAAAAACAATGTTGATTTCAGGTTTAGTCATTTTAGAAATCCTGCCAGAATCTGCCATCTTGTTGGATAATTTTATTGGCTATTTCAGGGCCCCACGATCCAGACTGATAATTGGGCAATACCCGTGGAAGCAATTTTTCCCGTTCTTCCAGGATCGAATTAATAAATTTCCAGGAAACTTCAACCATGTCCTCACGCACAAAGAGCATTTGATCTCCCCTTATGCAGTCTAAAAGAAGCCGTTCATACGGCCCCATTTGCGTTGTATTAAAAATATCTTTGTACTTAAACCCCAAATTCAAAGAAGCAATTTGTAGTTTCGGTCCCGGGTATTTCGCATCAAAGCTTAAGAAGATACCCTCATTCGGTTGAATCCTAAATGAAAGAATATTTGGATCCATTTTATCGGTTTTTATATTTTTAAAGATTGAATGTTGGTTCTTCTTAAAATGAATGGATATTTCTGTCATTGGATGATTGAGCCGTTTACCTGACCTTAAATAAAATGGAACGCCTTTCCATCTGGGATTATCAATAAAAATCTTAAGGGCGGCGAATGTCTCAGTCGTAGAATGCGGGGGAACCCCTTCTTCATGACGATAGGCTGGGACTTTTTTACCATCAATTTTCCCTTCACCATATTGCCCCAAAGCCACATACTCATGCATCTTGTCTTTAGGAATAGGTCTGATAGCATGGGCTAATTTGACCTTTTCATTATGGTACTGCTCTGCTTGAAACTTGAGCGGCGCTTCCATGGCGATCAAGGTAAGCAATTGGAACATGTGGTTTTGAAACATATCCCGTAATTGGCCCGATTTATCATAATAACCGGCCCTGTGTTCAACTCCCAGCATCTCAGAAGCGGTTATTTGGACATGATCGATATACTGATTATTCCAAATTGGTTCAAAAATGGTGTTGGCAAACCGAAACAACAGGATATTCTGTACGGTTTCTTTACCCAAATAATGGTCGATGCGATAAACTTGAGACTCATCAAGAACATTGAGTATGGTCTTGTTCAATTTTCGCGCTGATTTTAGATCATGCCCAAATGGCTTTTCAAAAACCGCATGGACCCAAGGTTCTCCGTAATTCGCCTTAGTAATCAAACCTATATTGGCTAATTTCACGATCAAATCACTATAGACTTCAGATGAAGTCGCAAAGTAAAGAACAAGATTCTGATTACTTTTAAATTTAAAATTAAGATCTTTTACCATTGCAGATAAAAACTTCAACGACTTCGGGTCATCATACTCAGCGGTATGATAATAAACATGTTCTACGAACTTTTTATGAAACAAAGGATCAGGTTTCTGTTTTTCCTTCAAAATACCTAAAATACGTTCACGGAATATTTTGTCGTTCCATTTCGTCCGAGCTGATCCTACTATAAAGAAATTTCCAGGAAGAAGTTTAGCAAAATATAGATCGTACAGTGCAGGAAGAAGTTTTCTGTGCGCCAAATCTCCGGAAGCACCAAAAATGATAATCCCACATGGTTGTGTTTCTCTGGATGAATCAAAACAATCATGAACGGTAAATTTTAAAGGAGTTGTGGTCTTATTCATTAAGCAACCTCCTTCTTAATGGCATGTCCTCCGAATTCATTGCGAAGTGCAGCGACGACTTTCGCACTAAATGATTCCTTTTCCCGAGAACGCAAACGCTCTAATAGAGAAAGCGTCAAGACTGGCGCTGACACATTGCGCTCGAGAGCTTCTGCCACTATCCAGCGACCTTCTCCTGAATCATCCACATATGGCGCAACCTCTTTAAGCTTCGGACTCTTTCCAAATGCATCTTCCGCCAGTTCCAATATCCATGAACGTACAACACTGCCTTGATTCCAAAGATGAGAGATCTTTGCAAAGTCCAAATTGTAATTCGAAGCGTTCATAATCTCAAAACCTTCGGCATACGCCTGAAGCATCCCGTATTCAATCCCATTGTGGATCATCTTTACAAAATGTCCTGCTCCGTTTGGCCCTACATGAAGATATCCATCTTTAGGAGCCAGAGTTTTAAAGATGGGCTCACATTTTTCAAATATTTCCTTTTCTCCACCGATCATCAGGCAATAGCCTTTGGCAAGACCCCAAATACCGCCACTAGTACCAGAATCGATAAAATTGACACCTTTTGGGGCCAGCTCTTTGGCCATCATGACGGTATTCTTATAATAGGAATTTCCCCCATCAATCACAATGTCACCTTTAGATAATTGAGACGCTATATCCCTGATGGTTTGTGTGGTTGGATCTCCTGAGGGAACCATCACCCAAATGATTTTGGGACTCGGTAATTTTTTAATCAAATCCTGCATAGAACTGGCACCAATAGCCCCTTGCTTTTCTAGATTTTTAACAGGATCGGGACTTCTGTCGTAAACGACGACCTCATGTTTATCTTGCAGAAGCCGAATAACCATATTGCTTCCCATCTTCCCTAAGCCCACAAGCCCAATTTTCATAATTTCCCCCTCTTAATTGATGACAATTTAGATATCCATAGCTGCTATAGACTGCAAAGCATAAACAGCCGCTCCATGAAGAGCGGTTTTTTCTTCTAAAATAGCGTGAACAGGAATTTTAGACAAAAACTTTGAAAAACGCCCCTTTTCCAAGAAGGCCTTTCTAAATACGCCATCTTGTAGTTTAGAAATGATTTTAGGGGCGATCCCACCTCCCAAATAGACACCGCCAAGCCCCAGAACCTTCAAGGCAAGATTACCTGCCTCAGCACCGTAGATAGCACAAAAGAGATCCAATGTTTTTACACAAAGCTTATTACGGCCGTGAAGGGCATTCTTAGTGATTACTGAACTTGAATTCTCCTGGGTCATTTCATTCTTCAACCATGCAGGTTCATTAGCATAATTTCTTTCCTTCAAAAAATCATAAATATTTAATAGCCCCGGTCCTGAAAGAACACGTTCGTAACTTGAATGGCCAAACTTTTTCAATAGATACTTGCAGAGATCAAGTTCTAAATTATTACATGGAGCAAAATCAGAATGCCCACCTTCAGAAGCTACAGCCCTGTAATGGCGGCCATCCCAGATAAGCATCCCCTCGCCTAATCCCGTCCCAGCTGCAATCACCGCGATATTTCCTTGGGGAACTGCTTTTCCGTGATTTAATACTGCCAATGCTGTCTTAGGTAAGGCTTGAATGCCGTAAGCCGTTGCTTCCATATCGTTAATGAGCGAAACCACTTCTATTTTTAAAAGTGCTTTAAGTTTTGAAATGTCGACGACCCAGGGCAGATTCGTTGTACGGCAGACTCCATTGATGACAGGACCTGCAACCCCAAAACAAGCCACTTCAATTTCACCGGGATGTTCCTTCAAAAATTCTTTTAAAATCGATGAGAATTCAGGATATTCCGCATTACGAAAATTTCGAATTTTCTTGGGAGTGAAGGCGTCTCCTTCCAAGACAAAATGTCCCAAATTTGTTTTCGTCCCCCCAATATCTCCAGCAAGGATTAAAAGCCGGTTTCTTTTATCTGGAAATTTATTGATGTTTAATTTCATAAAATTACTGCTTCAATATAGCTTTGCTTTTCTCTTCCAATGCGGAAAGTAATTTTTTAAAAGATACAGCAAATGAATCAACGCCATCTTGCTGTAATTTCTCCCCCACTGCATTTAAATCAATGCCTACCTTTGCCAAATGGCTAAGGATCTCTTGGGGATGTCCTTTTTTCACTGCGTCTTTCTTAGCGATGCCGTGTTGACGAAATTCAAACAAAGTTTCCGGAGGCATTGTATTAACGGTATTTCGACCGGCTAACTCTTCGACATAAAGGACATTGGAATAATCCGGATTTTTTGTGCCTGTACTGGCCCATAAAGGTCTTTGAACACGGGCACCTTTTTGGCGAAGTGTTGCAAAATTTGGCCCTTCAAAAATTTCAAGAAACCGGCTATAGACCACCCTGCAGTTGGCAATAGCCACCTGGCCTCGAAGATCAAGAGCTTCCTTGGTGTCGACTGCTTCCAAAGCCTTGTCCACTACCGTGTCCACGCGGCTCACAAAAAAAGAAGCTACAGAAGCAATTCCTTCCAGTTTCTGGGCACGTTGCAGTCCACGGATATACGCCTGTGCCACAGCTTCGTAATGGGCCATGGTAAACATAAGGGTGATGTTGACATTAATCCCCTCGGAGATCAGCGTCTCAATAGCGGGGATTCCTTGTTTTGTGCCGGGAACCTTGATCATGAGATTAGGTCGGGCCACTGTTTTCCAAAGATGGCGCGCTTGGGTAATGGTACCTTGAGTATCCCCTGCCAAATCAGGCGAAACTTCAAGGCTCACAAAGCCATCCATTCCATTTTTACTCTTATAAACAGGCATAAAGAAATCAGCAGCACTTTGAATGTCCTGTATTGCAATTTTTTCATACAAAATGTCTGCCGAGATGTTGGGATCAACCCTAAGCAGTTGACATATTTGCGCATCGTAATCAGTGCTGCTGGAAATGGCTTTTTCAAAAATTGTGGGATTACTTGTCATTCCAGTCAGACCGTCATCTTCTATAAGCCGTTTTAATTCACCGCTTGTAAAAAGGTCCCTGCGGATATAATCAAGCCATACCCCCTGACCAAGATTTTCCAAATCAACCAAAGGATTATTTTTCATAATTAGACCTTTCTTACGGCTTGCTTATCAAAGCAAGTGCGTGATTGACGACATTTTCGACAGAAAATCCCAATTTCTCCTGCACGATAGGACCAGGTGCAGATGCGCCAAAACGATTAATTCCAATAATATCGCCTTCCAATCCTACATAATCCCTCCAACCTTTTGGGGAACCAGCTTCAATCACTAACCGTTTCTTGATAGATGGTGGAAGCACCTTGTCCTTATACTCCTGCGACTGGGCATCAAAAAGTTCTAAGCTCGGCATACTGACAACCGATGCGCTAATATTTTTCTCTGCTAATTTTTCTTGGGCAGCAATGGCAAGCGAAACCTCGGACCCTGTGGCCATCAAAATAAGTTGAGCAGGTGTTTTAGCAGGAGAAACTATGTAGGCTCCGTGGCTCAAATTCTTCGCTGACCCATATTTCTTTTGATCAAGAATAGGCAGTTTTTGACGGGTCAATACCAAAATCACTGGACCTCGCCGGTTAGTAAGCGCGTATTCCCACGCTTCCCTGGTTTCATTGGCCTCTGCAGGACGAATCAAGGTGATGTTGGGAATTGCCCTCAGTGAAACCAGTTGTTCAATTGGCTCATGAGTTGGGCCATCCTCACCAACCGCAATAGAGTCATGCGTAAAAACAAAAATAGTGGGAATGTTCATCAAAGCAGCCAAACGAATCGGTGGACGCATATAATCTGAAAAAATAAAGAATGTAGCCCCAAAAGGGATAATGCCGCCGTGCAAAACCATCCCGTTTAAAATTGCTCCCATCGCATGTTCCCTGACACCAAAATGGAGATTTCTACCTTTATGATTATCTTTAAGAAAGTCCCCCAATCCTTTCATATACGTATCGGTGGATGGAGCAAGGTCAGCAGCACCCCCTAAGAGATTAGGTATCTTTGGTGCAACGGCATTTAAAACTTCTCCTGAAGCGGAACGGGTCGCAATGGATCCCCCTTTATCAAAGGCAGGAAGATCTTTGTCCCAACCATCGGGAAGCTCACCATCCACAAATCTTTTCCACTCCTGGGCCTGTTGCGGAAAATCCTTGGTATATTTTTTAAAAAGCTCGTTCCATTCAGTCTCTGCTGTTGGGCCATCTGCCAGGGCTTCTCTATAATGGGTCAAGACTTCAGGAGGAACATAAAAGGAAGGCTCCAGGGGCCAGCCTAAATTCTGCTTGGCTTTTTTCAAATCTTCTGCACCCAAAGGAGTGCCATGTACCGCAGCAGTATCCTGCCTGGGACTTCCATAACCAATGTGGCTGCGGACAATGATCAAGCTGGGTTTTCTTGTTTCTGCCTGTGCTTTTGAAATTAAATTTTCGATTGTGTCGATATCATTGCCATCAGCTACAACCAATACCTGCCACCCATAAGCTTCAAATCTTGCTTTTACGTTCTCTGCGGAAAAAGCCAAATCCGTCGAGCCTTCAATCGTGATATGATTATTGTCATAAAAATAAATAAGTTTCCCAAGTTCAAGATTTCCGGCCAAGGAAGCTGCTTCGGACGTGATCCCTTCCATCAGATCGCCATCACCACAAATGCAATAGGTGTAATGATCAACGATATGAAGGCCTTCCCGGTTGAAATAAGCAGCCAAATAACGCTCAGCCATGGCCATACCCACGGCATTGGCAAAACCTTGGCCTAAAGGCCCGGTAGTTGTTTCAATTCCTACGGTATGCCCATATTCAGGATGTCCAGGTGTTTTACTGCCCCACTGGCGGAATTGTTTAATATCCTCCAATGTTAAGTCATATCCAGTCAAATAAAGAAGGCTGTAAAGAAGCATGGACGCATGGCCCGCAGAAAGAACAAAACGGTCCCGGTCTGCCCATTTAGGATTTTTTGGATTATGTTTTAGATATCTTGTCCATAAAACATATGCTAAAGGCGCCAGTCCCATGGGAGTTCCTGGATGTCCTGAATTGGCTTTTTCAACCGCATCTGCTGCTAAAAAACGGATAGTATTAATGCTCAAATCTTGAAGTTCCATTTCGGACGCATTCATATAACAAACTCCTTCGCTTAAAAAATGATAAAAAAATTATTTTATAGAAACTCAAAAATGAATCAATTAAACCCTGGTATAGTCCCTGATTAATTCTTAAATTCTTTGGCTTTTACAATATTCCCTGTTTCTTGGTAGTCGTTTGCTTAGCTTGAACATAGCGTTGAATTAAAGTGTTGGTTGAGCTATCATGTTTAAGCTGAGTATTGACCCCCAGCTCAAGTTCTGGGATTATACACTGGGCCAACGCCTTTCCTAGCTCAACCCCCCACTGATCAAAAGAATCAATCTGCCAGATGACACCTTGAACGAAAACGCTGTGTTCGTAGAGCGCAACAAGTTTTCCCAAAGCCTCCGGAGTCAATAGTTCCAAAAGAATAGTACTTGATGGACGATTGCCTTCAAATGTTCGGTGAGGAGCCAACGGCCCTGGAGTGCCCTGGTCACGGACCTCCTTCTCTGATTTACCAAAGGCCAGCGCCTCTGCCTGGGCAAAGACATTGGCTAAAAGCAAATCATGGTGAGTCCCAAGAGAATGAAGTGGTTGCATAAATGCTATAAAATCGCAAGGGATCAATTTTGTGCCTTGATGAATCAATTGGTAAAAAGAATGTTGGCCATTAGTGCCTGGTTCTCCCCAATAGATTGGCCCTGTTTGATAGTCAATTTCATTTCCATCAATCGTAACGTGCTTACCATTACTCTCCATGGTCAACTGTTGCAGATAAGCCGGAAATCTTTTTAAGTACTGCTCATAAGGAAGCACCGCCACAGTCTGAGCATCAAAAAAGTCGTTGTACCAAAGACCCAGAAGTCCCATGATTACTGGCAAGTTCTTTTCGAAAGAAGTTGTATGAAAATGCACATCCATCTGGTGAAAACCATCAAGCATGGCACGAAAATTTTCAGGGCCGATGGCAATCATCGTCGAAAGACCAATGGCCGATCCCATTGAATAGCGTCCGCCAACCCAATCCCAAAACTCAAACATATTGGCAGTGTCAATTCCAAATTTTGCCACTTCCTGGGAGTTGGTTGATACGGCGACGAAATGTTTAGCAACAGCCGCGGGATCTTTCAAAGACTTCAAGGACCAGTCGCGGGCTGTCCGCGCATTGGTCATGGTCTCCAAGGTCG
>CAYZLU010000054.1:0-10023 GCA_964479285.1 uncultured Planctomycetales bacterium
ACCGTGGCCGGACGCACTTTCTTTTTCTTGTCCCATTTTTTCTTTGCGGAACCGACATCCGTCATGATTTCATTGATCATTCTTTGAATCAAACGATCTACCCTGACCCATACTTCTCCGTTGACATCATGGCTGATCTCATTGAGCCGCCTGTCGCTTATCGTTCCGGAAATCAAATCAGCAGTTATTCTTTCAGCCCGGACTGCAACAAATTCATGCGCGATATTCTCCACATAATCGGCCAACGCAGAATCCTTGGCTGAGATCGAAGTTTGATGGCGTAAAAACGCCATTTGATCGGGGAAACAACTGGTTTGTCCAGATTCACATTCATGCAGTTGTTGTCTAAGCCGTTCTATGACAACTGGGCCTATCTTGTAGGTCATGTTATCTTCAATAAACTTTTGCACATACAAAGAACTATATGAACCTACAAGGTCCTCCAAGGTTTGACGGTCCTCAGATTGGGGATTTCTCCAATCATCCAGCTTATGACCGAGATCATGGGTGCCGTTTTCCAAATCCTCGTCAATGATCCTGGAAGGATCGGGATATACGGCCGGTGGAGAATAATAAGGATTATTTTTATTTAAAGGGTACGTTCTTTTGAGTATCTCATCTGATGAAAGGTCTCTCTGCAGATTCGTAGAATACACTCTCAGATAAAAATCTCCAGAAGAAAACCCCACATCAGCTATCTCTCCTGACCCCCTGGGATCCAGGATGAACAGGTTCTCCAGTCTTTCATTCTTAAATTTCCCCAGCATCGGCAAAATGTCGGAGGCATAAGCAAAGAGTTTATTCTTAAGGTTCCATCCTATGGTCATTCCCTGTGATTTTGAAAAAATAGTCACACCGCTTTTCAAAGAATCCCTAAAAACGACACCAAATGAACCCTTGGCGCGCAATCTAAATTCCTTTGCCGCGTTCCACCGGTCAGCTGTAAAAAATCTCTCTACAACTGTGTCTACGAATTCTCTCAGCATCTCCTGGTCTGACTGCAAATGACGCAGTGCATTTCCAGCTGGACTTAAGTCGGCCCGTGTCTCATTAATCGCAGTTATAACATGTTCTTTAAACCTCTGGATGGCTTCAAATTGGGCCCTTAGGCCGGTGTCTCTTCTCTGCATTTCTTCGGTCACCCATAAATCTTTGTAATCTTTGGGACCATTCAACATAGGACGTGTCATGCTATCGGCATCTTTGTCGAATACCCTCTCAAAAATACCGCCAAGAATGCTCAACTGTTCTCCAGTCAAAACATTCTTTATGGCATCATCCGCAGAACCAAAACTCATCATATAACCATAACGGACTGATGCCGGGAAACTCCCTTGATCGATCAAAAAATGCAGTACAGGAGTAATACCCGGAGTGTCCCCCTCATTTACATAGTCAAAATAGCCTGGCATTCCAGCTTCCTCATCAGGTGGAATCCATACCTTTTTTTCCATATGCAATACTCTTGGGAAAAACTCTCTCATTTCATCAAGAGTGAGGTAACGATCCAAAAGAAAATACCCGTCATTGTCGCCATTATGCGATATAATGACAAAGAAATCCTTTTTGTCAGGGACAAAACGGGTCAAAATTTGCCCATTCCCATCGGGAACTTGTTGTAATACCATCTGTGTCCTGTGCTCCTTGAGGCTGACAAAAGGTTGCGTATTTTCCTCAGAGACCCGTCCTCCTGTTGCGTATCGCACATGCCCGCCAACTCCAAAAATGACCGGTTCATTTTGATTTTCTGTTGACATACCAGAAATCTTTATCGTTTTGAATTCCGAAGGGGCCTGCTTATGGTACGCTGTCAGCAAGACTCTTGGCAGATCGCTTTTTTTGCCTCTTTTATGGTATTTAACAACTTTAACTATATGTTGTTGGGGTTGCCCGGTAGCTGAAAATCGATTGTCTAAAATCAGGCCTCTACCGGCAGACTGCCCTCCCCGAGTGATTAAATTCCATATCATGCTACCTTCATCTTCCTCGAGCCACTCTGGATTTGGACCTTCTTCCGGTGTACCTATCCAAAAAATGCCGTAATTACCACATTCATATCTATCTTTCTTAAGACCTCCTCTTTTTATGTCCGAGGACCATGATGCTTTGATGGCCGCCAGCCCGCTGACCCCCACCGGTCCCAAAAGCGGCATCATCCAAGCATGGTGCAAGCCGCTAAAAAACACTCCTGCTGTGGACAATAAGCTCAGTCCGACCGTCGTGCCAAACCCAAATTTTGCCACCCGCTGGTCCCATTCTTCTCCTGATGGAACAGGGACATACGGGTCCTCAAACTGGGGTATTTTCAATGGGTTGAGGAGCTCATCCCATCTGTTCAAATTTAGGCTCTTACGCAAACTAGAAGGACGGAGTGGTTCCATTGATTTTGTCTTAACCGCTAACGGCACGGCATGTCCCAGGACATCGTGTGTCAACACATGCAAACCAAGGGAATACCTGGTCAGATGTGGCAAAGTAACGGTCGATGCCAAAAGAAGGCTCACTGCGTCTGGACCAAAGGCCCTTTCCGCTAAAATCATGCCGCTGGTCCATGCCAAGGTATCCATCCAACGTGTAGGCCGGACTGTAGGACGATTTAATTCTTGAACAGGCAATGGTTCTGATAATTGGGCGTTATCTTCATTTCTCTTCGAAGAAACCCTGGCATGGGCTTCATTGGGGACCTCCTTAAAGGGATGCCTTTTTTCGAATGATCTACTGTCTTCAAAATTAATGATTTTTCTTCCATTGTCGTCTTTAGGATCGATGTCAACAGAAGCCATGGCCAAATCAGCCCCTATACTCATGCCCCTGGGACTGGCCACTTCAGCATATTCTTTCGAAGCGGGACCACCGAATCCAACAAAATAAAGCCCCCCTGACGCGTACTTGCGCGGGACTGTTTGCTGGGTGAATGGATCGTAATCCTCTTTAATGTAGTTATAGACACATTTTTTGTAGGCCTTCAAATATTGCCGGAATATTTTCTCTTTGGCATCCTTGTCAGCAACGTCAACGCCCTTCACCTGGTTTTTGCCAACATACATCCTTCCAAGCACACTGTCTTTCAAATGGCGCTTGTACCAGGTCGCCAGGATCATGGCGTTGTACACTTGCCGTACAACGGCAAAATTCTTTCCTTGATTGATCTCTTGGCGCAGCTCGGGCAAAATGACCTCCCGAAAAACTTGGGAATAGGCCCCGGCATTTTGAGAAAGGCCTGTATTGTTGTTCTTCAGATGATGGACCCAAGCTTTGTAATCCGCCTCCAGCATGACATCTAACTGGCTGTTGACCACAAAAGCCGCATTGCCCTGGACATAGACATGCGCAAACTTGGGGGTTATCCAGACCTTGTTAAACGTATTAATGGGAATTTCCGTTGTGCCATAAAGTTCATAAGATTTACGATAGACCTTCTGCCAAAATTGTTTCCCCAGATCATTTTCAGGATAGCTTAAAGAAGCCATGATTTGTTTGAGCAGATAATCCTGTTCAAGGAGGTCCTTGCCCATCAGGGTGGTCCCGAAATTACCAGGCACAATGCGGTCTCTTTCATAAGGTGAGAGATTCACCCATAGATCATCCTCAGGAACGGCCAGGCAGGTCAAAAAATACTTGGCTAAACGGGTTATATTGCCTTTTAAAAACTCACCGGAAAGACCAGAATCCCCTTTATCAACCAAAAAATCGAAACGCAGGGGGTTTTTTACATTGACTAAAATACCTTTTAATTGCAGGGGATCAAAGGGAATGCTTTTATTGACCATCATTCCCGGGGCAGGCAAATCGATCAGGGTTTGGGCGGAAACATCAGGAAGGGGACCAACGGAAGTAAAAAAGAAGCTTATCAGGATGATACGAATTACAAGCTTTTCAAACATACATGACCTCTCTGACATCAAAAGATTACCATTAAAGAAAGCGCTTTCACATCAGCTACGCAAAAATTAAAAATAAAAAAGCCCATTAATCTCCCCCATATTTCTTAAGGAAGATCATTGGGCTGCGGCGTCCAATAGGTTACGCGCCTCTGTGCGCGCAAATGCTTAAAATAAAAAGACCCAATGTCTCATCTTCGAGTCATTGGGCGTCCTTGTCCAATATCACTGCTTATTTTCCTGACAACTCTGCCGGGAATTAAGGATTTGTTAAGATTTGATTAACGATGTAAGTATATGACATAATTCCACCTTTGTCAAGTTTTTGGCTGATAAAAATCCTTGAAAAACAAATTTGCCGACGGTGTTTTATCAAATTATTTTTTTAAAATGAGGGACGTTCCTGCTTTACAAGAGCAAGGTTCTTAGGGATGGTGAAGATGAATTTTGCCCCTTGACCGAGCATTGATTCCACCCGTATACGGCCGCCATGGTCTTCCAGGGCGGCTTTGACAATTGTCAGCCCTACCCCTGAACCGCCGTACTGCTCTGCCGGGTGCAGGCGCTTAAAAATATTGAAGATTTCCTGATGATGCGGTTGGTCAATACCTATGCCATTGTCTTCAACGTAAAACACATATTCCCTTGGGTTTTCCTTCCAACTGATCTTGATGACCGGCCGCTCATTGGACTTCGCAAATTTGAGGGCATTGCTGATGAGATTAAAAAATACTGCGGTGATTTTAATACGGTCACAAACAATCTCTGGGAGCCTTCCCTCAATCTTGATATCAGCATTTGACTGGCGGACTATAAAATCGCAATTGGCGATGGCCGCACCTACGATCTCCTGGACCGCGACCCTGGAATAAGGGTTCTTGACCCTGGACATTTTTGTCAATTCCAGCATGTCCTTGATTAAAACATTCAACCTTGTTGCCCCTTTACGCACCCCATTGATGCAATCCCTCCCCTGCTCATCAAGCAATTGGGAATATTTCTTTTCTAAAAAGGCCGCATAACCGATAATGGTCGTCAAAGGCCCCGCAATATCATGGCTGACCGTATGGACAAATCTATCCAGCTCCTGGTTTAATTTTTCAAGGTCCTTCTTTTGCCTGCTGATCTCTTCTAAATTTTCTTTGAAGGCAAACAACAGCAATCCCAAAGTCACGGTCAGCAATAAACTGAACCAAAATATGACCTTAGATTCCACCTGCCAACGCTGGCTTTTATCCATGGAATCATGGACAAGCTCCCAGACTCGAACAACTATTGCTGTCGCGCTTTCGGACAATGCTTTCTGGCGGCGGTCTGTACGCTCCAGGTCTTCCAATGACAATTGAAATCCGCCTTTTTCAACCGCCGTATATATGTCTTTGACCGTACGGTCATATTGCCGGGATTGCTGGGCCATCTGTGCAAAAGAAGACTTCAACCCCGAAGGCACCCCGGAGAGGGTATCGACCCGATGCATCTGAACACGGGCCTGTTGAATATACTGATCGAATTGTGCCCCCAGTTCTTTGACATAATCCGCTAAATACAGTCCCCGGGCGGTCGAAACCTGGCCAAACGCCAATTCTTCGGCAGTCGAAGAAAGTTTTGTAAAAATGATTTCTTTTTCCAATTGGATGTCATTAAGCCCTGTCGCGGTCTCCATCAACACCAAATCCACCTGGGCCACGTGGTCAAATTCGCGGAGTATCCCAGCCAAGTGCCGGACGCCGGCCCAGGCCAAGCTGGCCAAAAAAGCCAGTAATAAAAGGACCAAAATAAAAATTTTAGAAGGGGTTTTCATATCCGCCTATTGTCATCCCCGCGCCTTCGAGCCGAAGGGCAAGCGGGAATCCATAATAGAATTAATTCTGAATTAGACCCCCGATTAATACATTCGGGGGTGACATAAAAAATTATTTTTGATAAAGCCCGAAAGCGACCACACAATTTCTACCTTGTGATTTGGCACGATACAACGCCCAATCAGCCTTGTCCATTAATTCCTCTAAAAATTTCCCGTCAATGGGAAAAAGGGCCACCCCAATGCTTAGCGTCACGCGCACGATGTTATCATACGCCTTGATTGACCGTTTCTCAACTGACTTACGGATGCGTTCAGCCACGACACGGGCCCCATCCATGTCCGTTTCAGCCAAGACCACGCAGAATTCTTCCCCTCCGAAACGTCCCACAATATCAATCTCGCGTACATTTTCCTGGATAATAGTGGAGATTTCCTTAAGGACCTGGTCTCCTGTCAAATGACCATACTGGTCATTGATCTTTTTAAAATGATCGGCATCAATCATCAAGAAGGCAAGAATGCTTTTGTGAAGGGAAGACCTTTTGATTTCCTCTTCAAGGCGTTCTATAAAATACCGGCGGGTGTATACTCCTGTCAATCCGTCAGTTATAGCTAACGTTTCGATGTCTTTATATAATTTCAAACGCCTAAGGGCCAAGGCAAACTGGTGCGCCAAAATCGCAAATTTCTCCTTGTCATTGGGGTCCAACCCCTTATACAACAACACTCCCAATTTCTTTTCCTTGCTCTTAAGGACAAAAACTGCGTAATCCCCGGGCAACACCCCTCCTTTAACACCCTCGTTGATGCCCTGGTCCCATCGGCATTCTTCAATGACCACGTTTTCTCTTAATTTCTTGTAAAATATATTAAATGCGTCCTGCTCATTATTATGCCGGGTGATCTCCTTGGTCATATCATACAATGTGAATATCTGGGTGGCCTCACGCTCAAGCTTTGCTTTCTCAGCCTGGGCCTTGTCTTTCTGTTCAATGATTTTCCCAAAGACTTCCTTGGCCCCCAGCACATCTTCGTCAGCCCGCTGTTCGAGGCCCAAGACCACCAGTTGGGCCAAATAAAAAACGACCCCCACAAAAACCACCGTTAGAATAATAAGCACATAAATCATGCGGCACACACCTTATTGCGCCCGGTTTCTTTGGCTTGATACAGCGCTTCATCCGCTTTAAAAATCAAATCGTCCTTTCCACGGGCATCTTGAGGGAAGGCAGCCACCCCGATAGAAACGGTCACATAAGTTTTTTTTCGGCGTAAAATGATCTCGCGGGCCTCGATCTTCTTTCTAAAGTCATTGGCCAATTGCAACACTTCGGATTTTGGACAATCGGGCAATAAAACACAGAATTCTTCCCCGCCATAACGGCACACCATGTCTCCGGGACGGTTGAAATGCTCTTCTAATAACTGGGCAATGGTCCGAAGGACAATGTCCCCGGCCATGTGTCCAAAAGTATCGTTGTATTTCTTAAAGTGGTCCAAATCAAGCATTAAAAAACCAAGTTCCGTGCCCCGGTGCATCTCCCGGGAAATTTCAAGACCAAGGCGCTCCAGCATATACCTGCGCAAATACAAACCTGTCAACCCGTCTTTAATGGCCATGGTGGCAAGGTGTTCATATAATTGCGCGTTTTCAATGGCAATCGACGTCAGGTCGGAAATGGTCCTCAAAAAACGCAAATCATCGGTAGAAAACTGGCCCGCCACCGCACTGTCCACACGCAGTATACCCAAGGTCTTATCACCGACAATCAACGGTGTCGATATCAGGGAACGGAACGGACGTTTGTCTTCCTTGTCTATTTCCCCCAAATCAAAACGGAAATCCGTCCTAACGTCGTCGACGAGCAAAGGATGCATGGTCTTGACGACAAAATGGTCAAAAATGTCCCCCTTTTTCGCCTTGAGATTGACCTGCATCTGGCCTTTTTGCGATGAAGAAATGCCTAATTCTCCGGTCGTGGAATGGAATAAATAAAGGATCACGGTGACGTCTTTATGGCCGAAAAGTTTGGACACCTCGAGCGACAAGGCGCTGGATGTGTCTTCCAGGCTCAAACATAAGTTTAGTTTCTCAGCCAAATTCTTCAATTGAGCGTAATTGATGATTTTCAAGCGCAAAGACGCGATGGTTTCCCATTCATGCTGGAGTTGGGCCTTAAGCAAGTTTGCCCGCTCAAAATACTCCTCTTTCACGAGGACGATCTGTGATTGTTTTTTTTGCAGGCGATGGTGAAAAGACACCAGGAAAAAAATATCAGCTAAAAGTGCTGCAGTCAGGAAAAAATACGCGGTGGGGTTTCGGGTAGCATAAAGAAAAAAACCCGCTAAGGGCACAAAAAAAGAGAACAGGACAAGGAAGTACAGTTTAGATAATGGTTTCTTCGGTTTTCGAATCAAAGAAGTGCACCTTGCTCATGTCGAACACCAGGTCCATGTCGCGGTTGACTTCCGGCCGGTCATGGGCACCGACGCGGGCGATAAAATGATGCGCGGCCGTGCTCAAGTACAAGTAGACCTCACTCCCCAAAGGTTCCACCACTTCACAGGTCGCCCGCACGGTATTTTCAGGCGATGCCTCAGAGGCAAAAAGCTTGTCATAAATGTCCTCTGCACGGATCCCCAGGATGACTTCTTTACCATTGTAAGGGGCTATCTTCGTGTACATCCCATCCAACAGTTTAACCTGAAATTTCCCCTCATCAAAGAAATATTTACGGTCCTTCTTGACGATCTTTCCAGTCATGAAATTGATGGGCGGCGAACCGATGAATGAAGCCACAAATTTATTGACCGGCTGGTCGTACACCGTCATAGGATCAGCGCATTGCTGGATTTTGCCCTTGTTCATGACCACGATGCGGTCGCCCATGGTCATGGCCTCGGTCTGGTCGTGCGTAACATAAATAAAGGTCGTCTGCAAACGCATGCGCAATTTATGGATCTCGGTGCGCATCTGTACACGCATCTTGGCATCAAGGTTGGAAAGCGGCTCATCAAAAAGAAACACCAAAGGTTTGCGGACAATAGCACGGCCCAAGGCCACGCGCTGGCGTTCACCGCCGGAAAGCTCACGCGGGCGGCGGTCTAAATATTGTTTGATGCCTAAAATCTCAGCTGCTTCATGGACGCGTTTTTGGACTTCGGCCTTGGGGTAATTGCGTAATTTCAGACCAAAAGCCATGTTTTCAAACACACTCATGTGCGGATAAAGGGCGTAATTCTGGAACACCATGGCAATATTGCGGTCTTTGGCAGGGACGTCGTTGACCAGACGGTCATTGATCCAAATCTCACCTGAAGTGATGTCT
Organism: uncultured Planctomycetales bacterium; assembly: GCA_964479285.1. Lineage (GTDB taxonomy): Bacteria > Omnitrophota > Gorgyraeia > Zapsychrales > Fredricksoniimonadaceae > JABDGZ01. The sequence goes on from CAYZLU010000054.1 coordinate 9,015, forward strand.
TCCAGCCCGGCGACCATGCGCAACGTCGTTGACTTGCCGCAGCCGGAAGGGCCGACCAGCACTAAAAATTCCTTGTCGCTGATCTCTAAATTGACATTGTCAACGGCAACGGAACCGCCTTTATAAGACTTACAAAGGTTTTTGATCCTGATATTGGCCATACTCTCCTTGCCGAGCGCTACCTAAGGTCGTAAGTCGTCTATTCTATTAAAAAGTTTAAAAAATAGCAATTAGTACTTTTATAAACATGTCATCCCCGAATGTCTTTTCGAAGGCGCGGGAATGACAAGCTGCGCTAATTTTGACAATATCCAATCGTGTGGGCCAAAATACCCTTAAGGTCCTGGCGCTCAACGATCATGTCGACCATGCCATGGGCCAATAAGAATTCGGAACGCTGAAAGCCAGATGGTAATTTCTGGCGTATGGTCTGTTCCACTACCCTCGGGCCCGCGAAACCGATCAAGGCCTTAGGCTCAGCAATGATCACATCGCCCACACCGGCGAAAGAAGCCATGATCCCTCCCATGGTGGGGTTTGTCAACACTGAAACATACAGCAACCCAGCCTCTGAATGACGCTGCAAGGCGGCGCACGTCTTGGCCATCTGCATCAAGGAAATGGCCCCTTCATACATACGCGCCCCGCCGCCGGAACCAGAAACAATGATCACCGGTAATTTTTCTTTGGTCGCGTGCTCAACCAAACGGGTTATCTTTTCACCAACGACCGAACCCATGGACCCCATGATGAACCGCGAATCTGTCACCGCAATCACCACCTTCTTGCCCTCGATCTCCCCACGGCCGGTGATAACAGCGTCTTTAAAGCCCGTGGAATCCTGGTCTTGCTTGAGCTTCTCTTTATACGATTTGGGGCCTTGGAATTTTAATGGGTCGGCGGAAACCATTTCTTCATCATGCTCAACAAAGGAAGCTTCATCAATAATATGGTCGATGCGTTCGCGGGCGTTTAGACCCAAATGAAAACCGCATTTGGGGAATACGTT
>CAYZLU010000055.1:0-9990 GCA_964479285.1 uncultured Planctomycetales bacterium
AACCTGGCCCACAAGATCAATCCCTTTGACCTTCCGGGCGTCCACGTAAACCTTGGTCAAAATAGACTGCTTTAATTCTTTTTTGTACCAGGTTGCCAGCACCATGGCATTGTAAATCTGGCGCAGGACTGCAAAATTTTTCCCTTCATTGACTTCTTTTTTAATCACAGGAATGACGATATTACGGATAATATCTGTCCCGACGGTCGAAAGCCCTGTGTTGGGGTTGATTTGACCGGTGGCCCATAAATTAGACCCCTGGTGTTTCATCGCGGCCACATAATCCATCTCCAGCATGACATTCATTGTACTTTTAACAATCCAGGCCTGGTTGCCTTTCTCATAAATGAGCGCAGATTCAGGCATGATCCAGACTTTATTAAACGTATTGACAGGGATCTTCACATCAAGGCCATATTTGGCATTTATTTTCTGGTAAATTTCTTTCCAAAATTTCTGTCCAATTTCTTTTTCGGGATATATAAGGGAAGCGGTAAGTTGTTTTAAAAGATAATCCTGGGCCAGAAGATCGCGGCCCATTTCAGTAAACCCAAGTTCATTACTAATAATGCGTTTGGATTCATAGGGGCTGAGATTGACCCATTGATCACTATTAGGGACAGTCAAAGAAGCCATGAAGTATTTGACCATCTTCAAATACTCTTCTTCATTATATTCGGCCTTACTTTTATCTTCACCTTTGCTGATCAAAAAATCAATATGAAAAGGATCTTTGGGGTCGATCTGTAGTCCCATTAAATGGGCAGGCACATAGGTTTGGCTTAAATTCACCATGCTGCCTGGGACCGGCATGGGAGCTTCAAACATCGCTTGAGCATAGGATTGAATGCCTAGGGAAGTGGTAAAAAAAGTAATTACCACAATGACATGAAGAATTCTGAATATTTTCTTAACCATTTTCTCTTAACCTCCGTATTGTGAAACGTTTCTATATTTTTAATAAAATGGCTAAAAATGCAGCCACGGGACCTTCAACCAGAAATAATACCTCCTATTATACTAATCAGGTGTTTCTTCGACGTATATATGGAAGTGTATCCGGTAAATATTAGCTTTGTGTTAAGGTAGTGTTAAAGTTAACTGAAATTGTAGAATGGATTGATGGTGCAGACCAATTACGACCAATTAATTCAATTATTTAACGAATAATTTTTCGATAATTTTAGCACTCCCAGATGGCATCGGATACCTAGAAAAACCTTTGTCAGTGACCCATTTATGCGTAGCATCAGTTTCAGGATCTTGCTCCAATCTGCAAGCGAAAACAGAAAGATGGACCTTGAATTGAGTATAAAAATGATGCACCTCAAATAAATGTTTTGAGGATTTTAATCGGACCCCCAGCTCTTCATTTAATTCACGTGCCAAAGCTTTTTTCTTTGACTCCCCCCCTTTAATTTTTCCTCCGGGAAATTCCCACAAATCAGCCAAAAGGCCTTTTGAAGGCCTTTTTTGAATAAAATACTTATCATCTTTTTTAATGATCGCAATGACTGCTTTGATTTCCTGGATGATTTTCTTCTTCGTTTGGGGGATTATTTTCTCTTTACCTTCCTTATAAGCCTGGCAACATTTATTGACCGGGCATGCCAGACACGCCGGCTCTTTGGCACGGCAAACCAAAGCACCCAGTTCCATCAACGCCTGGTTAAAATCGCCAATGTCCTTTGTCGGTAAAACTTCACACAAGAATTCATTGACCTTCAAATCCTGTTTTGTATCAGCAATTCCAGGCAAAGCCAATATACGCATCACGACCCTTCGGACATTAGCATCAATGATCGTTAATGGGATATCATACGCAATGCTTAAAACGGAACCCGTGGTATACGGCCCAAAACCGGGTAAAGAACGTATGATGTCCGGGTCTTGAGGAATCATTCCTTTGTGCTCATTAACAAAGAGAAAAGCCGCTTTATGCAAATTTTTAGCACGGTTATAGTATCCTAAGCCTTGCCACTGTTTTAAGACTGTTTGTAAAGGGGCTCTGGCCAAATCATGGACCGTTGGAAATGATTTGATCCATCTTTCATAAAAAGCAATGACCGTATTGACAGTGGTTTGCTGGAGCATGATCTCGGAAACCCAGATCTTATAGGGGTCCTTGGTACGGCGCCAGGGTAGGTCGCGTTTATGTTGGGAGTACCAATGGGTTAAATCACTGGAAAAAGATTGCTTCGTCACCAAGAAAGTATCCGCCTCCTTCTTATCGAGTGCCCGTGTTATCGTATTGGACATATCAACACCAGTGTTTTTAGGCATCATTAATCAAATCAATAAAAAGGTTGGGGATTTGAACGTGCTGGCCTATAGGCTTGGTGATAGAAAATTTAATTTTAGGGTATTTCTTTTGTGCCGCAAGGACTATAGCAGGTATATCCTCGTTCACATGACGGCCAGCGTTTAAAAAATTCAATGCCACCACGACTTGGGCGGCCCCTTGAGAAATACAGCGGTCTATGCCCTCAGGGATGGAAGGTGTTTCGATCTCCAAAAAAGCATATCCGACAATCACTCCAGGTAAAAGTCGGGACATAGCATTGACCAAAACGAGAATTTCTTCTTTGGTTTTGGGTGAACGGCTGCCGTGGCTGACCAAAAGAATGGCTTTCATTCAAAAATAATTTTCAAAGGATTTGAGGAACCAGTGGCAAAAATCTTGGAACCAAAAGAAAAAGGCAAACACACATGGGAACCATCCACGAAAACGACACCTTCCCGCATGAGCGAAGTCAGTGTAATTTTATGGTTTGGTTTGAGTATGCCACCTTTAAGGTGGTAACGGATATTCTTCCCACGATAAAGTTCCCGTGGCCTATATTGAAAATCTTTATTTTCCTGGGGCAAGACCTTGCCTCCGGCAGAATGAAGGCCTCCTGAAGACCCTGCGGCTGTGGCGATCCAAACCCCAGAGGAGCGTTGTTCTTCCCTGACCCTCCCGACAGTCAAATAATAGCGGCTCATGGCCCCTGGATTATGGTGACAGATCAATATGTCATTGAGCACATTCATTGGTTGTGTACCGTCACTGAAAGATAAACACAAACGGTTAAATTTTCTTACGACTGCTTTCCCGGCCAAAATCTTGTCTAATAATACTTCAAAATTCTTGGGGTTTCCTGAACAAAAACGCCCGACACTCCAACTGGGATCGGAATTAACTCCCCATACTATTTCTTCCTTAACATGACGCGCCGCTTCCAAAAATGTACCGTCACCCCCAAGAGTAATGATCAAATCATAACGGCTATAGTCCAGCGATGAACCTCTACAGGCCTTGGTAAATTTTAATTTTCTGCTTTTTAAGACCGCTTCTACATAGGACAGGCTCCAAAAATGGTTTGAATGCGTACGGCGAAAACGTTTAATTTCTTCGGAATTCAACATCCCTTCCAATTGGGCCAAACGCTTGCGGTCACTTAAGAAATATCCGGCATAGGTGCTGTTTTTGTAAAGCAATAATATATCCATTGTTCACGACCAAGTGTTACTGGACGACCTAAAAAAGGCCCTATAAATGTTATGGTATCTTATAAAAATGGACCTTTGATTCAAGTTCTTTAAACGATGAAAAGACCGCATCCGCCCCTATTAAATAAGAGGCAGGTAATGACGTTTCCAAAGCTATACAAGAAAGGCCAGCGGCCTTGGCGGAACGTATGCCAAAAGGAGCATTTTCAAAAACCACCGCATCCTTGGATTTGATGTTAAGTTTTGACAAAGCTTTCAGGTAAGGTTCTGGATGGGGCTTTCCGTTTTGCACATCTGAACCGCAAACGGTCACAACAAAGCGATCCCATAACTCCTTAGGAAGAAGTTTCTGGGCCTCATGCCGGGAAGTCCCTGTGACTAATGCCAATTTATACCCTTGGGAATGCGACCTTTTAATAAACATCCTGCTGCCAGGAATGAATTTACGTTTGAAAGTCTCTTGAAATAACCTTTCTTTGGCTTGAAGTAGTTTCTTTGCACCAGCTTCATTAAAAGGCATTTTCTTTTCAGTAAACAACTCTCGTACGCTATCGATGCCCCTTTGTCCCTCACGTTTATAAATGTCTTCATGGCTTGCCTTAATGCCCATGGACGCAAAAACAGACCTCCACGCTCGAAAATGGCAGGGCATGGTGTCAGTAATGACACCATCCATGTCAAATATAAGGGTTGATATTCGAAAATGCATGGGAGAACGAGGCATGCTTTTATCTATTGCTTTGGGAAGAAGCTTGCTGTAATTGTTCCAACTCTCTTTTTTGCTCACCTACAGATGAATCAAATTCTTTTTGACGTTCTTCATCAGCCTTTTCTTCAGCCCGGTCTTCTGCTTCCTGGGCCTTTAACCTGTCATTTTCTTTACGCAGGGCTTCTTTTTTCTCATGTAAACGTTCTTTTTCTCTGTCCGCTTCAGCCCTAGCTTCTGCCTTTTCTTTTGCTTTGGCAATAACCAAATCATTCTCATAATCCATTAAGAAAAATTTGCGTTCTGGATAATCGGTTTGTTTCCAATCTTTGTTAAATTTCTTATAAAATGAAAATCGCAAAAAAAATGGTGCGTGAGTCAGGTCCTTGCCAAATTCTTTTTGTAATTTAATTTCATCCGAATTAGCGTAAGAAAATGATGTTAAGGATAAAAATACAAATATGAGATATAAGAAATATTTAGCCATATGCCTTATTCCATTCTTCCCATCCACCGTCAATGCTGTAAACTTGCTTAAATCCCCGATCAGCGAAAAAAGCAGCTGCTTGTTGGGAAGAAATACCATGGTAACAATAACAAATTAAAGGTATCCCTTTGTCTGTTTGCTCTAAAAAAGTCTCAATATTCCCATCATTGACTGACTTAGCTTGGGGCACGTGCCCTTGGGCAAATGAATGATCGTCACGAATATCAACTATCGTCACATCCCCGAGTCCCATGATTTCATGGGCTTTTTGGATGCTGATTCGACTAAAATTTTCCATGGTTTTTAGTAATTTCAGTAATTCGAGCCTTTGCTTCAATTATACCATATTAAATTTGGCATGGCAGGAAAATACGAAAAGTTGAACCTGCTCCGGAAGTGCTCTCCACTTCAATTTTGCCTTGGTGAGCATTTACAATTTGACGCACAATGGCCAATCCTAAGCCCGTACCGCCAGCTTCCCTGGAACGGGCTTTGTCAACCCGGTAAAAACGCTCAAACACCCTTGACAGGTGTTCTGCCGGGATACCGACCCCATTATCTTTGACTTCAATGCGCACATAGGGCTTTTCCCATTGGGCCGTGATGCTGATATTACCGCCAGGTGGTGTAAATTTTACAGCGTTATCCAACAAATTTAAAAACACTTGCTCCATCCGCTGCCGGTCCACCAAAACATTTGGTAAATCCCCTGCAATATCCACCTTCACCTGGTGGCCTTTATCCTCAATAGTTTTTTTCTGCAGAGCTATGACTGGATAAATAATTTTACTTAAAGGCTCAGACATGAAATGCATTTTTACTTCATTGGATTCAATGGAAGATAATATCAACAGGTCGTTGACCAAGTTCTCCAAACGCTGGGTCTGCTTGTCAATAATGTCTAAAAAACGCACCAAAGCAGCAGGATCATCCTTGGCAGAAGTTTTTAGGGTTTCCACAAAACCTTTAATGGCAGTCAGCGGGGTTTTTAACTCATGGGACACATTGGCTACAAATTCCGCGCGTATCTTTTCCAGTTTTTTTAATTCTGTGATGTCATGAAAAATCGCGATTAATCTCAATAATTTACCCTCTTTGTCCATGATCGGGGAGATCTGCATGCTAAAGAAAGATTCTTGGGGGCCAATGATGTTTATTTCTTTTCGGACAGCACGTCTATGCAACAAAGCCTCTTTGAGGGAATCATTGATTTCCTGGTTCCAGATGACTTCCCAATACAATTTGCCCTGTGTTTCCTTGGAACGCAGCTCTAATAATTGGCAAAAATTAGAGCTGGCGTGCTCTACCTTACCCTTAGAGGTAATGACAATAACACCCTCCACCATGCTTGAAAGGATTGTATCAAGATTTTCACGGTCAAGCGTCGAGATTTTAAGCTGTTTTAAAAAATCATTCTTAGCTGAATCATGCGAGTGATGGATACGTGAGATACGGAGGTGATAAAACTGACGAGACACTAAAAAGACTGCAACGGCCACAATGACTACGATAAAAAGCCAAAAATACGGCATTATTCAACATCCTTAAAACGATAACCGACTCCTCTTACGGTTTCAATATAATGCTGGGCCTGCCTAAGTTTCTTGCGCAGACCACGCACATGCACATCGACCGCGCGGTCAATGATAAACTTCCCCTCTTTCCAAACATTATCCAGGATTTGTTCGCGCGACCATACACGGCCAGGCGAACGGGAAAGAAATTCAACGATATCAAATTCAATGGAGGTCAATTTGACTTCCTGGCCTTTAAAAGAAATCTTGTGTTTCAATAAATCCATTTTAAAATCACCAAAACTGCGTAAATTTTCAGCTGTAACAGAAGAAAGCTGCAACTCTGCTGTGCGACGGGCCATGGCCTTGATCCTTGCAACCAGGACCTTGGGGCTGAAAGGTTTGGGTATATAATCATCCGCGCCCATTTGTAACCCGACTACCACATCAGCTTCCTCGCTCTTTGCGGTGAGCATGACAATGGGGATATGCTTGGTATTGGCATCACTTTTCAATGCCCGGCAGATTTCTATCCCATCAACTTCCGGCAGCATCAAGTCCAGGATGATCAATTCCGGTTTTCGTTTGTGGACGAAATCAATCGCCTGGCTACCATCATACAAGCAGGCAATTTCGTAACCCTCACGTTCTAAATTGTAAGCAATGAGTTCACTGATGTCCCGATCGTCTTCAATCACTAAAATTTTCTTTTTAGGCATTTGATGATTCTATATTAAATTTGTTAGTTTAAAATGAAGATTATATAAAATTCCTGTTAATTAAGAACAGGTGATTTAGTATTCTTTTTGCTTAAAATCTTTCTTAATTTAGGCCAATGCTCTTCAGCGGTGATAAATCCCGGACAAGCTGGGCTTTTGCAAAGACAAGCATGCTCATCATAAGTGTCCAAATCATACCCGTAATTATAATAGAGTTCCTCATTCTTATCAATATCACGCAAAGCCATGATCCAGATGTGACCGCGAACGATCTCTACTTCACAGTTAGGTGAACATGAGTGATTGATGTATTTCGCTGTATTATACTCCACATGGCCGTCAATATCATATTTTTTATTGAGCACAAAGATATATACAGCTCCGGTTTGCTTGTTCTTTTTGGCATATTCGATCAATATTGGGCCGCGCCTGTCAGCCTCTGCTTTCGTGATCTTTTCGCCTAGATACTCTATGATACGGGTGCCTTTAGGAATTTTAGTTTTGGCGAAAATGCCCCAGCCATGGATAGATGATTGTTTTTTATAAATATATTTATTTTGAGGCATAGTCATTTAGTGCTGTAAGCAACCCCTCTATCTCTTGTAAAGTATTGTAAATATGCGGGGAGATGCGCAATTTATTCCTCCATAAGGCTAAATAAAAACTTCTGCTTTTCAAAAACTCAAATAATTGAGAATTTTGGGAGGCATTTTTAGATGAAAAAACGATAATATTGGTCCTTTCCTTTTTGGGATGTGGACTAATAAGATCGAAATGTTCCTGATTTAAACCATCAACCATATGATCAACCAAGGCCTGATTGTGTTTTTCTACATTATCAAGCCCTAACCGGGTAAGATAATCTATGGAAGCCCGCCAAGGGACATAATTGAAAAAATTTGCTGTACCAAAAACATCATAACGCCTGGCAGAATGATCTTCTTTTAAATCAATAGGCCCCTCGGTATTTAGAGTTCCTTCATTCATCAGGGAGATCCAGTAATTCTGGGCATAATTCAATTGTTGCCGTATTTCTTTTCTTATCCAGCAAAATCCCGTACCATACGGGCCTAGCAACCATTTGTATCCGGCACAAACAACCGCATCCACCTCCCATTGACTTAAATCAACCTCAAATGCACCGGCAGCCTGGCTCAAATTTAAAATACAAAGGACACCACGCGAAGAGCATAATTTGCCGATCGTTTTTATATCTAGCTTAACCCCAGTGAAACTGTGGATCAATGGCAAGCATACCAATTTTGTCCGGCTGGTCATGGACTTTTCAAGCTCAAGGGGCGTCAGGACGTGGTCTTTGGCCTTTAATTGATGGACAATGACCCCTTTTTGTTGCAGTGATAACCATGGCAAGATATCTGTTGGAAAATCGTTCTGTAAAAGAACGACCTCATCCCCTGCTTTAAACTCAAGCCCATTGGCCAACAGATGCAGCCCGTAGGTGGCACTGTTTCCTAAAATCACATCTTCTTTGTCAACGTGGACCAGACGGGATATTGATTTCTTTAACTCAAGAGGCACTTGTTGAAATTTGGATAATGTCAACAAATGCGGGGCAGATTTCCATTCAATGGCTTCCTGCAAAGCTTCATTGGCCTTTTTGGGCATTGGCCCTTCACTGGCCACATTTAACCATATATGTTGGGGATCTAAAGAAAAATCTCGGGTATAATTAGACAATTTCATTGATCTGGGAACGAATGCTCTTATAAAATGCTTTGTCTTTAGGATGAGTCAATAAAGCTTCTACTTCATCAGGATGGACCCATCGGGCCTCAGGGTTATGAGGGTCACTAGGGTTTAATTCATTCTGCTTCGTCTTAAACAGGAAAAATAAAAGGACTTTCCATTCATTTTTGTCTTCGCCAATGTCCTTACCTAGTTTATAACGACCGTAAGCACCTAATGTCCGCAAAAAATTAACAACAGTAATGCCCGATTCTTCCAATATCTCCCGGGTCGCGGCCTGAATAGGATCTTCACCAGGGTCAATATGCCCCTTGGGTAATGACCATGTTGTTCCATTTTGATTGACAACCAAAACCATCCCATCTTGATTAATAACAACTCCTCCTGCGGAGACGGTGACCTTATTCGTGAATGTTCCCTGCTCCTTCGTTTGGCGATTAAACATAGACTATTCGTTTACTCCCTTTTTTACACCATAAAAATTTTTTCCCATTTCAATGCGGTCTATGCCTTTTTTGACCCGGAATAAATTAGTGTCCCTCAAGGAATATACACATCCGCAGTATTCCTGCTGATAAAACCCTTCACGTTTTGAAATTTCATACATCCTCGCTGAACCGCCTTTTTTACGCCAATTATACGTCCAATAAACCATACCCTTATACCGGCTCGCCGCCTTTACTCCACAACCGTTGATCTGGTCCATGTCCTTCCAGCGGGACAATCCTAAGGAAGAAACAATGACTTTAAAATCATGCTCATAAGCGTACAACGCTGACCGCTCAAAACGCATGTCAAAACATGCGCTGCAACGCGCCCCACGTTCAGGCTCAAATTCTAGCCCCTTGACGCGGGCAAACCAATTAGACGTGTCATAATCAGCATCGACAAATGGGACATTCATTTTTTGGGCAAACTTTATATTTTCATGTTTACGAATTTCATATTCTTTTCGGGGATGGATATTGGGATTATAAAAAAATATCGTAAATTTGATTTTTGAAGCAGCCAACGCTTCCATCAATTCTCCCGAACATTGCGCACAACAGGAATGCAACAGCAATTTTTCAGCATTTTCAGGAAGCTTTAATGTTTCTCGTGTCAAATTTTCCGCCATGGACAATTTAAAAAAAAATAGGCCTGGTTTTACAAACCAGGCCTTGAAATAATTTTTGTTTTACGCTTTAGTAACATTCACAGCTTGCTCACCCTTGGGGCCTTGTTGGATCTCAAATTCGACTTCTTGGCCCTCTTCCAGGGTTCTATAGCCGTCTGATTTGATTGCGGTGTGGTGCACGAATACATCTTTGCCATTTTCCGGGGTGATAAAACCATAACCTTTTTGATTATTGAACCATTTGACTT
>CAYZLU010000056.1:0-9922 GCA_964479285.1 uncultured Planctomycetales bacterium
AGCGAATAACCAGGAGTCCGATAAATACTGTGCCTAAGGCCTTCTGAAGGCATACTGAAGTATTGCATCCAAGCCTTGGAGTCCTTTAGATATTCGTAGGAATCAGGCTGTATTATCGATACCGGATTAACAAATGCGACATAAAGAAACAGAGTAACCTTGATTGTAAGTGCTGCAGCAATCAGCCAAAGAATATTTTTTTCAATTCGCATTCTTAAATTGCTTTTTAGAATTATGACTTAGAGTATGTAAAAAATGGCGGAGAAGGAGAGATTCGAACTCTCGAGACGCCTTTCGACGTCCACACGCTTTCCAGGCGTGCGCCTTCAACCACTCGGCCACCTCTCCGTACCATAAACGTTACTTTTTCAAATGTATCCAGAAAACAAAGAGGTCTTGTGCATGTTTCCTTAATTTAACATTCCAAAAAAACATGCCCACCTCTCCAACCAAAAACTTACTATCAAAGCCCAGAATTACTCTTCAAATATATCTAGAAAAGGAGAGGTGTTGTGTCGCTGCGCTTTTCCACGATTCGACCCACCTTCACTAATGCCACTTCTCTTCCAACCTACGAACTCGCCAAACTGCCATACAACTGGTGCCTCTGCTCTTTGATACGTTCATCTTCCAAATACTGGTCATAAGGAAGGCCTATTTTATCAATATATCCACCAGGGGTCAATTCGATGATTCGGTTGGCCACTGTTTGGACCAATTGATGGTCATGGGACGAAAACAAAACCGTTCCAGGAAAAGTTTCCATGCCCTTGTTTAGCGAAGTAATTGCTTCCAGGTCCAGGTGATTGGTCGGCTCATCCAAGATTACCACATTGGCACCTGTCAGCATCATCCGGGACAACATGCAGCGGACTTTTTCACCACCGGAAAGCACCCGCACACTTTTCAAACTTTCTTCGCCGGTAAAAAGCATCCTTCCCAAAAATCCCCGCACAAAATTTTCGTCCTTCTCGACGGAATATTGACGGAGCCAGTCGACAATATTAAAGTCCACGTCAAAGTATTTTGCATTGTCCTTTGGAAAATACGCCTGGGTCGTGGACACCCCCCATTTAAGCGAACCGCTCTCCGCCTTTAATTCCCCCATCAGGATTTGAAACAAGGTGGTTTTGACCAAATCATTGGGCCCAACAAAAGCAATTTTGTCCCCCTTGTGGGCATGAAGGGAAAAATTCTTGAACATCAATTGCCCATCGATAGACTTTGACAGGTTTTCCACATGCAAAACATCATTGCCGGCTTCGCGCTCTGGCTTAAAATTAATAAATGGGTATTTGCGCGAAGACGGCTTGATCTCTTCCAATGTCAATTTTTCCAGGATTTTCTTACGGGAAGTAGCCTGGCGGGCCTTGGACGCATTGGCTGAAAAGCGGGCGATGAAATCCTGTAATTCTTTACGTTTGTCCTCTGTCTTTTTATTGGCATCAGAGCGCTGCCTTAAGGCCAATTGACTGGCCTCAATCCAAAAACTATAATTGCCTGAAAACATCTGAATTTTACCAAAATCAATGTCGCAAACATACGTGCAAACTTTATCCAAAAAATGACGGTCATGGGAAACTACAATGGCCGTATTCTCAAAATTGATCAAAAATTCCTCGAGCCACATGCAGGTATCGACGTCAAGGGAGTTGGTCGGCTCATCAAGGATCAAGATGTCAGGATTGCCAAACAAAGCCTGGGCCAAAAGGACACGCACCTTCTGGGAACCTTCCAACTGCTTCATTTGTTGTTGATGCAATTCTTCAGCAATACCTAAATCACTCAAAAGTTTGCCTGCTTCGGAATCCGCGTTCCAACCATTCATCTCAGCGAATTCGGCCTCAAGTTCTGAAGCACGCAACCCATCCGCATCGCTAAAATCCGGCTTACTGTAAAGCTCATCTTTTTCTTTCATCACCTTATAGAGCTCTTTATGCCCCATGACTACCGTCATAAGCACCGTCATTTCATCAAAGGCGAACTGATCTTGCTTAAGGACAGAAATACGCTTCCCCCCGGCAACATTAATGGCGCCTGAGGTGGTGTCTAAATCACCAGAAAGGATTTTCAAGAAAGTAGATTTACCCGAACCATTGGCACCAATAATGCCATAGCAATTGCCCGGATTAAAAGTGATATTGACCGAGTCAAACAGGGTACGCTTACCAAATTGAAGTGATACATTATTAGCAGAAATCATAAGGCGGAATTATAGCACAAGAGCCTTTAAACGCCAACGAAGATTTCCTTGTACCCGAACGACCCTTAAAAAAGGACCAGTTACAGGGAACTTCTTATCAACTTCACATGCAGCACATAGAGGTCAATGGGAAAATCCGCTGTTGTAGCTAATGTTCCGCTTTATAAAATTCATAAATTTACTTGAAATTTCCTTTACTTGCATAATTGCCCAAATAGTGTTAGTCTTGTACACTTGTAACTAACTAAATTTGCCATCGCTTCAGAATGGCAATTTAACAACTTAAAGAAAGTAAAACTATGTCACAGAATGAACCAAATTTTTACGGGCTGGGTATTGCTCCTGCAATCCTTGGCGTCATTGAACGCTTGAAATTCACCGTTCCCACTAAAATCCAATTCCAGGCCATTCCGATAGGTTTACAGGGCCAGGATGTGATGGGCATCGCTCAAACTGGAACAGGCAAGACCATGGCCTTTGGTATTCCTATAATACAACGTTTGGCCCAGGTCAAAGGCCGCGCTTTGATTGTAGTCCCCACCCGTGAATTGGCCATCCAGGTCGATGAAAGCTTACGCAAAATCGCAACTGCGGTCGGAATCAAAACTACTGTCTTGATCGGTGGGGATTCCATGGGCAAACAAATCCAAAACTTAAAAACCCATCCCCGAATTTTGATTGGAACACCAGGACGCTTAATCGATCATATGCAGCAAAAAACACTCAATTTCAGCGACGCGCATATTTTAGTCCTGGATGAAGCAGACCGCATGCTCGACATGGGTTTTGGCCCGCAAATCGCCACTTTGTTGCGCCAGGTCCCTCAGGACCGGCAAACGATGCTATTTTCTGCAACCATGCCTGAAGCCATCATGAACATTGCCAGGAGCTATATGAAACTGCCGGTGCGTGTTGAGGTGGCCCCTGCCGGCACAATGGCAGACAAAGTTAGCCAGGAATTGTTTATCGTTCGAAAAGAATTAAAAAATGAATTGTTAGAAAGTATGCTGACTCAATATAAAGGATCTGTCCTTATTTTCTGCAGGACTAAATTCTCAGTGGCACGGCTGACTAAACAATTACGAGGCATGCGGCATAACTCTGCGGAAACGCATTCTGACCGATCTCTCAGCCAACGCAAAGAAGCTTTGGAAGGTTTCAAACGCGGTAAATACCGTATTTTAGTGGCCACTGACATTGCTGCGCGCGGTATTGACGTCAAAGGCATTGAGCTGGTCATTAATTATGATTTGCCCGATGATCCTGAAAATTACGTTCATCGCATCGGACGCACAGGCCGTGCGGGATTTGCCGGGCATGCCGTGTCTTTTGCCACGCCCGACCAGCGGTTAGACGTTAAAAACATTGAAAAACTTATCAATCAAACGCTCCCCGTGGCTGACAGCCATCCAACGATACCTTTAGAAAAATTCCACCATCCCAAAAGCCCGGTGATGGCTTTTCAAACCCCTCGCCGCATGCGGATGCGTAGAAGATAAAATCTCCTAGGGTTATCAAAATCAGGGACACAGCCTTACAAAAGATGGATATATAAAAAATATATCTAATTCTCTAAAACGTTCTTGATTTTACGTTTCTTTTTAAAAAAATCACTGACCAATGCTGAGCATTCTTCAGCGATTATGCCTCCCTTTACTTCCATGCGATGGTTTAAAGATTTATGATTGGCAATATTAATCACTGAACCACAGGCCCCGCTCTTGGGCTCATGGGCCCCAAAACAAACACGGGCGATCCGTGCTAATACCAATGCTCCGGCGCACATAGAACAAGGTTCGATGGTGACATAAAGGGTACAGTCCTGTAACCACTTCGATGAGAGATAGTTTGCCGCCTGCGTGATGGCGATCATTTCTGCATGGGCCGTGGGATCTTTTAATGTTTCTATTTGGTTGTGTGCTTTGGCAATTATTTTACGCTCGTGGACAATCACCGCACCCACCGGCACTTCATCTTCCCTGTCAGCTATCATAGCCTGACGGATGGCTTCTCTCATAAATGCTTCATCAACTTTAAACATATCTATTTGGATATATGCACCGGAAGGGAAATCTGGACAATAGTGCCCTTACGTAAAGAACTTTTAATTTGGACAGACCCACCTGCCGCCTTAATAATTGAATAAATAATAGACAGGCCTAAACCAGAACTTTTATCAATGCCGCGTTCCTTGGTCGTAAAAAAAGGCTCAAATACCTTTGACAAATGATCTGGCGTGATTCCGACCCCTTCATCAGTAACATCAATACCAATAATCCCATGCTCTTTATCTAAGAATGTCCTTACTTTAATGACTCCCCCACCGGGCATTGCTTGGATGGCATTAATAATTACGTTATGAATGATCTGGTGACTTTCAATTGGACCTACGGTGACTAAAGGCAGTTGCTTTCCTAATCGAGAGGCTATTTTAATCCTGGCAAATTTTAATTGTTCAGTCAGATCACCAACAACATTCTTAATAACATCATTGATTTGGCACTTGTTTTCACCCAACTGCGCATGACGCTTGCCCATATACAGCATGCGGCTGGTCGTCTGTGAACAATGCTCAAGCTGGCGTTCTACTTGTTCCAGGGTTGAAATAATGACCTTGAAATCTTTATAGGAGATAAACTCAAAATCACGGTTTTTATACTCACTGATGAGTTTTTGGGTGCGCGCCAGGATAGATTTTAAGGGGGAATCCAGTTCGTGTGCCAGGCCGGAAATGACCGTGAATGAATTAGATTCTTGAGTATCGAATTTCATCATTTTTTCTAAGGTGCGACTCTTTGAGTTTAATGGCAACTTTTAAAAGCATCGGACGATAATTTTAATATAATTTCTTTCAATATGTCAATCCATTTTAGATTATAGCATGAAATCCCGTTCAGACTGAGTTAATTTACCTTCCCTCCATTTTTCACATTAATTCTTGGGACGGGTAAGGACCATAAAACCATTAATTTGAACATTGGAAATGATCTTATAGCCTTTACTCCGGGCAACACTTAAATAATTGTCGATCATCGAATTTTCTTTTGGGGTCCAATATTCATTTCCAACCACACCTCTATCTATCACTATGTATTCTGGGAAAATCACCTTCCCCTCCAGATGACTCCAATCATATATATATTTGCGATGTGACAAATGAGGGCATATATCACTGGTAGCTAATACAGAAGCACCTGGCGGTATCAAATCAAGGGATTTGATTTTATCTAACGTATGGTTGATTCTCATGTTATTTAAGTATCCGGAAAATACAGAACCATCTGTCTTGCCATAATACAATAAAGTAAAACCAATCAACAATAGACCAACGACGGCACTATTTTTATGGATCTTAAACTTCTTTAATAAAAAATCACATCCATAAATCGCTGAAATAAAAATAAAAGGGATGATACCCGCAGCATAATGAAAATGAAGCGTGGCATAAATGCGGTTCTGGGGATCATCCAGAAGGTTCTTGATCAAAGGGAGAAAAATAAGGATCAACTGCGGCGGACTTAGCAAAGACAAAAAACAAAGAGGGGCGAACAATTTTATAATGTACTCGATTTTATATTTACAAAAAACAAACTTCATGAACAATAGCGGGTGTAAAAAACAAAACTTGAAATTATCAGAATAAGTGGCGCCAAAAGGCAGCCTGCTTAGATATTCAAATTTATGGGTTGGAGAGAAATATGGGATTATGACCCCTGTCTCCAAGCACCACAAAAAAACAGACAAGAGTACAAAAGAAATGCCTAACCATCTTTCTTTCTGGATTATCAACGCGAATAAACCAAAACCCAAGACTAAAAATGTCGTATCTTCTTTACAAAGCAGCAGGACAATAGTACTCATCCATAAAAGGGCCTTCTTTCGTTTAATTAAAAAATAGTAACCCCAGAACAAAGCTGGAACAATGAATGCCTCTGGGTGAAAATCATTAAAAACGATCCCCCTCAATGGTTTTGAAAGCATATAACAAACCAAAAAAGAAAAAATGACGAATCTTTCTTTAAGTATCGACTTGGCTATAAGATATAAAGGAACAATTGCTGAGGCAAGCAGTAAAGACTGCAAGAGAAGCAGGATCAGAACATTGGGCCATAACCAATATAATGCAGCAATAAAAAACAAAATTGGTTCAAAATGGTCTCCTAATAGATTCCCTCCCTGGCTGTATTTTATAGTGCAAAATAAAGAATTCCCTTGGGTCACGCTCCAGGTCGCCTGGTCAAAAATACCTAAATCCCAACCCCCGGAACATAAACTGAAATGCCGGACAATACTGATTATTGAAAAAAATAAAAAAGTAAGGCCGCCTAAAAGAATAACAAGATCTTTATCATTTAAAGCTTTGAGCCGCAAGAAAAAATTAACGATTATTGAATTCTTGAAATTCTTCCTGTCTAAAAGCCATCTTGACAAGAATAAAAAGACCAATCCTGTCGTAGGGGCCAAAATATTATTAATAGATATATTTGGGTTAATAAACGAGTAGTCTGTAATAAAAAGGCTTAAAAAAAAGAAAGAGTATATAATTAAAACGATGTCAACTATCTGTAACAATTAGAATACTTCTCCAAAAAGCAGATTTTAAATGGATTACAGTTTATGAGGCCTATAAACTTTAAAAAAACGCGCCTGACAAGGATCTAGCTTGTAACCCTCAGTTCCGTAGACAATCAAGTTCTACTAAAGGTGCGACGTTTACTGTGACCATTCGCGTGATTTGAAATCTCATATCACAGAAGGCTAATTTTAATTCAATTTCATAAAATTGCCAATTGATTCTTATTTTTTGAAGAATTGATTTTAAAGATATTTCTTTAGTACCTAGATACAAAAATGTTATGATTCAAACAAAAGAAAGTTACTACGTCACCATCCATGAAAATCATTTCCAATAAGAACATACATATATTAATCCTTATTTTTCTCCTCGGATTCGCCATTAGACTCTATCAGCTTTCATTCTTTGAATACCGTTATGACCAGTATTTTGCCATCGGTTTGGGTAATGATACCAGAAATGCTCATTTTTTAGTGACTCACGGCATGAACTCTGGAACAGGGCTAGATAACCCTCCGTTTTTTCCCTATATCATGGGTGTTCTGACAGCCATGACCAATGACCCTGCAAAACTGACATGCTGCTTTTTTGGTACAAACATATTGGCGTTAATCATAGCCATCATTTATTTTTATTGCACTCTCCCTGGCAACTATGCTGTTTTATCCACGGCATATTTGGCACTTTTTCCTGCATTTACAATTTATTCAAATAATATATGGGCGCAGTGTCTTCTTCCAATAATAATGGTTTTCTTTAATATCTTTCTTTATAGATTTGTCACTTATGAACTTTGGCAAAACTTTCTCTATATGGGATTGCTTGTAGCTTTGGCAGCCCAAATTCATGGGTCAGGATTTATGCTATATCCTCTTCTTGTTATAATCGCCGCCGCCTATTGGAAAAGGATTAATAAAAGAATAGTATTGCTCACCATCCTTTCAACAGCACTATTGTTTGTGCCCTATTTAATACATCTATTTAAAGAGGGCGCACTTTCTCATGTGACTTCGTATGGCTTTTCTGCAGAACGGCCTTTTAAATATGCTTGGAAAGCACTTCCCAATCACTATCGAATGGCTTCTTTTGATTTCTTCAGGGCTTATTTTAAATTCGATTTTAATAAGATACTAAAAACCATTGCAGGAAAATGGGGGTTTATCATTTATCTGTTTACCTTTATACCTGGCACATTTTTTGTCATTGGATTTGCGAGTTATATCAAATGGCTTATAAAAGGAAAATTATTTGATAAATCCGAGGACAGCCTTAAGAAGTACCCATTGCCTTTTCAAATTTCAGGATTCATGATTTTGATTATAACTCTGGGATATCTTATCTTAAGGGTAAGCGCCTCTTTACATTATTGCATTGTTCTTTTTCCTGCCTATAGCATTCTTACAGGATTTGTTGCCTTTAAGATTTGGAAATTTTATTGGGGTAAACTCATTGTTTTATTGGGGATTATATCTACTGCAATACTGCTGGTGGGTGTTTTACTATTTTTAGATAGGTCAGGAGGCCACCCCTATGAATATGGCATTTCATATAAAACCCTAATCTCTTGGCAGAAAGAAATCCAAAAAATAAGGCACAAGGGGGAATGTTTTGATTTAAAGATCAATCTTATAGACAACGATAGCTTAGATGTTCAATCGGTTTATTCGGTATTGAATAAGAATTATACGTGCGGGCCTGGTGATAAAATTATTCCAACACAGGTTAATATTAGTTGGAATGATAAACTAATGCGCTATGAACACACCCTCTCTCACTCAATAACACAACAATAAAAAACGCGCCTGACAAGAGTCGGCGCCTTACGCTCATCCCGATTCTTCTAAGAATCAGGAATCGCTTCAGGTCGGCCACCCGCCCCATAAAGTCCTACCTATTCGTCGGACTTTATAAACAGGGCTCGTTTCGACTCTTTAACAGAAATTTAAAACGCGCCTGACAAGAGTCGAACTTGTAACCCTCAGTTCCGTAGACTGATGCTCTATCCAGTTGAGCTACAGGCGCATATAATACACCGTTCATGACCAAATGACTGATACAACAATACCGCGCAGGGCATGAAAATGAAAGTCTTTTATACCAGACTTTATTAAGGCTGTCCAGAAGCTTTTTTGAATACACTTAAACACATGGGCTCGATGGTAAAATTGACATCATGGAAATATCTTTTTCATCAATAAATTCTCCTAAAAAAAGAGGCCATGTTAATAGCCATGACCTCTTTAAAAATATCAAGATTTTAATTTTACGGTAAATATTACTATGCCAGCTTAGTGACGTTGTGATAACAATGGTGTTACCATCGCAGGTCTGATTTGAATAATCACTGGGATCAGGCCATCAATATGCATATTCTCCAAATCCTGCCGGTATATTGGTAAGGGCACACCCTGGCCGTCACGTTTAATCTGCAAGTACAAGTTAGCGGCATTGAAGTCGATACCACCAAGATGATCAGAGGGCTTTTCTGCCGTTCTATTTAAAGCTGCAAGCATCGTTCTTGCCCCGCTGTTAGATGAAATTAAATTCTTGGGATCCCTGGGATCAAAACCCTTAGGCATTTTCTTACCATCCTGCCTAATCCATGGCCCTTTATTTGTCTGTGTATATACAGATTTTTTACCATTCACAGTTACTGTAACACGATCTATTTCTGTCCTTGGGGCCGTTGAAGAAATACCACCAGCTCCATCACGATCTCCCTCCATTCGAGCTTCTATCTGCTTAATGGGATCAAAATTTATTGGCCTATTATTCATAGACCATTTTCCTTTTTCAAAAGTATAAGCAACTCCATTCAACGTAATTCTCCCACCGAATTGACGTATTTGAGCATCCATCTGCTTTAATTGCCTTTCTTGTTGCGCTGTTGGTCTAAAGCCTATAGGCATCTTTTTACCATTGCTGACCCATTGTCCTTGACCCTTCTTAGTATATTGAACCCCACCCACCGTAATCTGCTTTACCACACCAGCTTGAGCGTGAACAGTTGTGGGACTAGTTGCAAAACTTGCGATAATTATTGCTGCCCAATAAATACTCCTAGTATTCATCGCCGGATCAAATTTTACTTCGAGCCGCTCATTATCTTTTCTTATTTGTAGATCCATTGGTGTGCTATTCAA
>CAYZLU010000057.1:0-9914 GCA_964479285.1 uncultured Planctomycetales bacterium
ACCCAAGGATGGCTTTCTACTGTATAAAGATCAAATCTATCTCCTTCATTTCCCTTTGAGCTGACATCATATTTTAAATGCCTTAAGAACATCTCATTAAAACGCCGTGCAGATTGGGCCTCTGTATTTTCCTGCTGGCCAGCAGTACGGCGCATCTCTTCACGCAATTCGGGGCTGGTAAAATACTGGGCATGCCGTATTTCATGATTGACCAATTCCTGATAGGAAAGATCATCTTTTGTACCGTTTTCATTCAAGGCTGTCATGATCAAGGCCGCCTCTACCAGCTTGCCATCCCCGTCTCTGGGGACATACCATCGGCCATTAGACTGGGCCAGCCAGCCTTTTGCTTTAAAGAACTCCGCAACATGCTTTAAAATCTGGGGAATTTGATTTTCATGTTGATAACGGTTAAGGGTATCTGCCAACTGGGTATTATTAAAATCGAGTCCCCTAAGCCCGTCGGCATTTTCATAAAGATCAAATGGTGTAATGTCCCCTGGATTACGTCCCTTTAATTGAGCATTCTCATGGATACCCCACATGGCTCCAAAATCTCTGACCATCAAGCGCTGGTTACGATAGGCCAAATGGAGGGTGTTGTCAGCAATCGTGCTGTCCAGAAGATCATAGCGAACAACCTGTCCGTCTCTCAAAGGCTTATCATACAGTTCATCGGGCTTCTTAACGATGACTACATTATTAGGATCAGCGTTAGGATTTGGGGTGTCGCGATGGAGTTCATTCTCCTTCTGTACTTTGGCTACTAAATCTGCCCATTGTTTATCAGCAAATTCCTGCACCACAGCCACACGGTCTTTCAATGGCGTTTCAGCTTTAAGATCTCCAATGAAGTCGGCAATCTCTCCGCTGCGCTCTCTAGTACTGTAAATCTTGACCCCCCGCCCGGTGCCCAGGTTTGTATAAGAAATCGTCCCCTCGTCTTTATCTTCAGCCTTCTTGACATGGTCTGCTGAAGCAAAGATTTCTCCCAAGACACGATGGAGAAGAGTTTGATCGACATCAACATCTTCATAACCACCCAGTCCCATGCTATTTTTCTTTTTTCTTAACTTATTAATCGCCTCTATCTCATCCGTCGTCACGCGTGCCGGGTCGCTTAAGGCCCTGGCCGCATGCTCATACCTATCAAAATCATAGGTGGAATCTCGCCATAATGCCTCGTCATTATTTAATCTCTGGGCCATTTTCCAGAGGGCTTCGTCATTGGCAAAATTCCTCAAAATATTGGCCCGCACATCCATTGCTGAGGCATGGGCCAAGTACAATTGCTTGGTATTGCGCATCCATTCAAGGGCAGCATGTTTGATCTCATCTTCTATCGATTGATCTTTTGGTTTTTCTCTATTTCTGTACCGCTCAGCTAACTCCTTATCAATGGGAACGGTGATATTGCTAAAGATATCATTGGGACTATCTGCAGTAATGTGGACTTCCACGTTTACGTGATTATCATTGTCTAGTTTGATCTCCATGTTCTGGTTTTTGGATGTCCTTGCCTCTTCTAAACCTTTATCCAGATGAAACAGCAATATATGGCCAATATCACGGCAGCGTTCTAATACCAGCGCTGCTTCCTTGAAGTATTGCAGAGCTTTTTTCTTGTTTCCTTTAAGACGGAACAACTTTCCCTGGTAATATTTCTGACCGGCTTCAATGATATGTGTAATGACTTCATTGAATGATTTGCTGACACCGTAGACACCCTGATTGATGACCTTGGCAATGCCTGAACGGTCCATCAAACGGGCCTGGCCGCCTAGAAGAACACCCTCAAGGTTTAAAGCCTCGCGGCCAACACCGTGACCAAAAGCCTCGTGTTCCGTGACCCCCGCTTCCAAACGGTTGAAATCAGTCATATAGGTCAAAAACGCGCTTAAACCTAATGTCAATTGCGTATCACTCATCAACCCTGCTGTGCCCTGGGCTTCAATGGCGGGACTGATGGCCAAACGTTCATTCTGAATTTCATATTCGCTTCCTTTTAATTTAAGCCTGTTCACAAATTGCATAAGAGCAACTAAGGGATGGGTACTGCCATCCGTTGGTAAAATAAATAGCTTTGCTGTTTGGGAATCTTCGATAATAGGTTTTATCGCCCGCCAAATCTGGGCGCCATGTTCTTGTCCATATTTAGCATAGAGGTAATCTTCCACCTCATGGATCTGGACTTTTAGACGAATATAGCGTCCATCTTCTCCGTCTTCTGAGCTCTCTTCAAAAAGACCCTCTTCTGGACTCCTTAACTTATTTAAAATATCCAGTGTAAGCACTTCCCCAAGCCGGCCAGTGGCAACCATCCCTTTTTTCTGAAGGCTATATTTAATTCCGTTACGCTCAAGCAGCTTTCTACTCTCCTCTAACGCTTCTTCTTGGGCTTCTTCCCGGACGGCACGCGCAAGCTCTTTTTTACGTAACGTTTCCATTTTTTCATCCAGCTTATCGACAATTTCTTTAATTTTCACAACCTTATCCCTTATTTTTCCGTCAAACTCTAATCCAACAAAACCATCGCTCTGTACACCTTTTTCAAGTTCTACGCCAAAAGTCTGGGCAAACTTACGGCCCACTTCGTCGTTGCGTACCCAAACTTTGCCATCTTTAATCTCATGGAAGGTCTCATTCCATAACAAAGAGACCTCATGACCATCACGGGTAACTATGCCTGAGCGGTCCATCTGGTCGCCATTTTGAATGAAAGCCTCTCCAATAGAATTTTTACCACGGTCAATCAGCAATTCCACGCCGCCCCGTTCAACCCTGCGGATTTTTCCATCCTCCGCCTCTTTAGGAATGAAATAGGAATGACGTCCTGTGACCCAGAAGGTATTATAGGCTTCAGTTTCATTGGGATTTTCTTTAGGTTCTTTACGTATGGCTGCTTCCAATTGCCAACGGTTCATTTTATAATAATATTGTTTCTTGTCAGGATCCCACTCGGCCTTATTGGCCACGCCATCATGGATATAGGTTATCGGCGTACCGTTACGTTTGACTTCCATGATCCTTTGGTTTTGGTCCAATAAATTGCTGATAATGTCCCCTTTGCGCAAGCTCACCTTGTCCACGTCAATGACCACGTCAGAGATGACTTCCCCTCTTTCGCTGTCCTCCAAGATCTTGTCATCATCAGACATCTCCATGTCAGAAAGGACTTTAATAGTACGGCTGGATAAATCCGGCAGGCTTATCTCATGGTCAGTCACCACTTTAAAACGGCGATTTTCATCCATGCGGGCCAATTGGCCTTCAAATAAAACTGCTTTACGGCTATGGTAGGGCTGTTCCAAACTCTTCCAAATTTCATTAAATTGTTCTCCTAATAATTCCGGCCTGCTGATAGGCTGGCCTTCCTTTCTAACAAAATGTATATTTCCTTCAATGTCTCTGGCTAGGACTCCCGTCTCGAGTAATGTCATCAAAATATAAGCCCCGCCAGTGACCTCAGAAAACTTCGATTGCGCAACCGTGCCCTTAGGCTTGGCATCGCGGATGATCCAATAGGTGCGGCCTAATTCGTCTGCCACCTTATGCAAGGTGTCATTTTGCGTTAATTGCATTTCACGGCCCTGATTGTCTTTTACCTTCATGTCCTGCAAGATGTGGCCTTCACGTATATCTGCCTGGGTCATGCCGTCGGTATACGTTCCCGTATATTGGACAGGTATCATGCCGTTCGAGGTTGCTACGACACCGTTATACGTGACCGTTGATTCTGTCGGGCTTTTAGTTTGCACATCGGCCAAAACATATTCTTGTTTATTAAAGACCGGGTTACGTTCAAAATCACTGACAAAGGGCCTTGCTACGGTGAGCTCCACCAAATGCTTTATAGGCTGCTTCGCATTTGTATTTCCTGAGAAGGGCACTTCATTTATATTGGCATATACTGCATGGGAGGCAGGGTTGTACACCTGACCGCTGTGGATGATAGCTGTCCCATTACCATTAATAGTCATTGCCCCATTGGAACCTGCTTGCAGGTATTTTTCATAACCAATAAGGCTCGGGGCAGCCTGTTTATACCATAACTCATAGCCTGTACCGTTATTGGAAATGAATCTGAATGGTGTTTTCCCTTCGTCTAATTGTCTCAGCACGTCTTCTGATAAGGATAAACGGAGCCTTGCAAAATGTTGTCCCATGGATGCTTCCATGGCTTCATTGGCAGCTTTTTGAGCGCGTTGAGAGCTACGCCCTACGCTGACCATTGAAACGTTATAAATACCTTGGACCAGCTGGTCCACACTGATGCGTTGCATAATGTTCACTAATTGTCTGACGACTTCATCTTTGTCCTTTACAGTACCGTCCTCATTCCTTTCCTTTATAGTTCCATCCTCATTAAAATGCTTCTTTAACCCTTCACGCTCAGCATCTGTCAGGGACGCATCATTAGCGTCCAGATAAATCTTGGCCTTTGCTGGCATACGGTTAGGTTCTCCACCGGCATTAAGTATGTTCAGGATCTCTAGTGCTTCCTTTCCTGCATCGCTGTTAGGATTTGCTTTCACGATTGCTCTCAAATTTGCTGAAGCTGTATCCATGCGCATCAAAGCCTGCGTAACTGCTGATGTAGCACCGATGTTACCAAGGATTATTTCGGCATCATGGCTCAGTTCACGTTTCGGGTCCTTCAAAATGGCCTCAATTGTCTTATAATCGTCCCCTGCAATGCTCTTAATTTCATGTTCTTTATCTTCAAAATCTTGGATTAAACGGACTTGTGGGATAGATCCACCTTCCCTTTGAGGAACCTCCTCTAATATCTTCGCCGCAATCAATTTATTTAAAATTCCTTCAAGACCTCTACTTTCAAAAGATGATCTATCAAAATTATCTACGAACCTCGGTTTAAAACTAATCCCTTCCTTGAAAGAACCTATAAGGACAAGGTTCCTTTCGTCATAAAAGCCATTGTTCCATAAATCTTTCTGGTTCTCCAAGGTGTCCAGTCCTTGGGAATCTCTCAGGATTTTCATATCTGATGCTGTAACTCCCTCAATGTCCTTTCTTAAATCAATATTAGGTGCTAATATTACTTTTTCTTGGACCCTTTCTAAAATACCCTTCTCGATTAAATTAGATACAACCCCAAGACTGCTGAATCTTGATTGCTCAATGGCCTCATTTTTGGCAGGTCTTTGTAAACGATCACTCTCCAGGCCTTCTGCATAATCGGTATTTACCAAGGTGACCTTTTCCTTAATTTCTTCTTTCTCAAGTTCCTTATTAATATTTGTTTGTAATAATTTACGGTCGTCTACATCACGGATGTGAATTAAAGAAAATTTGGGTGTCTTCCCACTATCAAGCCTAGACTTTATATCCTTTACAATTTCTTTTGCCATCGCTTCAAATTTGACTTCTTTGCTTAAAAAATACTTCAATTCGGGTTTCAAGTCTTCATAACGTGTGCTGCGGGTATATTGTAAATGGCGGGCATTGAGCTCCCCGGAAACACCCTCAGCTTCATCAGGGGTACCAGTGGCCCCGACAGTATTTTCCAGTAGACGTATGGCATTACTGGGCGTTGCCATGCTGGTTGAGGAATGCATGATCTGCGCCAAATATTCTTCCGGGCTTAAATGATACGTCTCACCTTTGTCCTCGAATTTTGGTGTGTTGAATTCCCCGTTGACCTCAAGGGCGGCCAGGACCATCCGTATACGCGCGTTAAAACCTTCCCCATTATCACCGTAAATTTGTCCTCTATTGATGGCCCCGGTATTATCTACCAAACTTACGGGAGCCACACTTAAGCTACGCTGTTCACCATTTAACTCAGGGAAATATTGATTAGTGCCATCATAACGGGCCTTTTCCTTCCCGTTTTCATCATAGATTATTCCACTGCCCCCTATAAAGGCAAACGCAACTTCATTGTAAAGATCATAAATCTTCTCTCCGTATATATGTCCAATGTTCAGATCACCCAAACCAGCAATACCTAACTGCCTCTTCCATTCATCTTCGACTTCTTGCATCTCATTCGCTTCATGTCTGCCTGCGGCTTCATGCGCGCTTTTTAATATACCCTCCATTAATTCCAGGTCTATTCCTTCATGGGGTTTAAACGTCTCTTTCAATCTTTCCTGCAAGTCTTTAGGATCAACGATTAGATATCCATCTTTTGATACAATATTATTCTCTTTCAAAATATCAAAGACCTTGACCCCTTTAAAATCGAACCCTAAAAATGACTTTTCTGAAAGGTGCCCGCCATCGTTTAACATATATTGCAAGCGTCTTTGCTCGCCTTGTACTGTACGGAAATTGCGTACGACCTTACTGATATCATATCCATTCTTCTCGATACGTATTTGCACAGCCCTGGCCAGGGCAAGCTCAGCCTGTCTCATTTGCATAAGCTGTATTTGGCTCATTGATCCCATTTCGACATACGCTTTTTCTGCAATACCTAAGGCTGTCCCATCAATCAATGGTGCCATGGTGGCTAATTTATGAAATTCATCAATAAAATGCATGTCATAACCTTTGTTCTTTAATAAATTCTTGCTATTTACATCATGAAGGGCAATTTCCATTAATTCACGATGGGTCAAAACCAAAACCGGCTCCTGCCGTGGATCTCCCTTCTCATTCCAAAAACCAGCCTCAAAATCGATCTTTTTATCGGCTTCTGTCTTTTCTACATTATCATTTTCAGTTTCCCTATCGCCCATTGTCGGGCCCCGCCTAAATAAATTCATAGCCGGATCTGCATTCTTACCTGATGCTACGATAGCATCAGCGGTATTTTCATCGGCCGTTGAAATCACGACCCGCTTACCATATCCACGTAAAACAGAACTGACCGCTTTAATGACTTCTGTTTTCCCGCCAGCCATGGATTTACTCCAAACCAGCAACTGATAAGCTTGCTTGTTTGAGATACCACTTTTTTCACCATCCGCATGCGCCATGTCATAGAAAGCCAACATGGCATCAAAATCCTCATCCGACTTGGTCCATTTTTCTTTTAAAGTCTTGTCCAAAAATTTGAGAATTCCTCGACGTTGATCTCTAAATTCGGTACCTTCTCCCAACTTATCTCTATGAAGTTCCAAATTACTTTGATGAATGAAGCCGCTGCCATCGATGATTTCTAGCTCTTTTAAATATTCAAACAATGCCCCTGCTTTTTCATGAGACATATCTTTTATCCCGGTTTCGATAGACCCCAAAGAAATTTGTTTTTTCTGTAAATCCAAACGCTCGGCTGCCTGGACCAAATATTTTGCCCTGAGATCATCATCTAATAACCTGCTGGCCTCACGGGCATCAGGATCCAGATTCAAATAATCATTGACCTTTTTAATGGTTTGCTGGTTCCCCTGCTTATGCCTCATGGTATATTCGACACGTCCTTCTTCACTCTGTGGATAGCGCTCCCCTGAAGGCTCCCCAATTTCTTTGATATTTTTTTTAGATTTACCGACTATTGACTCGTAAATTTTGCGTTGAGCAACCCATCCGGAAATACTAAGATCATAAAGATGGTCCTGTTCACTGTCTTGCCTTTCGAGTTTGAGACGATATTCGTCGATGTGGTCGTAAAGCGGGTCTAGGAAAGAACGCGCGTGCGGCGGGCCGGTGGATTCAGGAGTATTCACCTGGGCCTTGTCTTTTAGTTCTTTATCTTTTTTCGCTGCCTCTCTGGCCCTATTAGAATAATTTTCACTCAGATCTCCCGTTGTTTTACTTGCAGCAAATTTATACATCGTCTGTGCCCTGTCATAACGTCCGTTAGCAAAATTCCATTGGGCGACCTTCGCGACATCTTCGGCACGTTGGTCCGCTTTTTCATTCTTTTGGGCTTGCTCTTCTTCAGGGCTGGATTGTTCCGTAGCTTGCTCATTTTTAGATCTCTTATCCAATTCTTTTTTGTCCGCCTCATCCGCGTCAAATTTCCTGCTGAAAGCCTGAACAGTATCAAAATCGAGTGTGGTAATATCATTTCTAATGAGTGTGTATTTTTCTACTCCTCTTTTGTCACCTTTCCCCTTTAGCGTGCCAATGACCTCATCCAACCGGCTTATCACATTTTGTCTTCGCTCTTCAAAATCTTTCTGACTTACGCCCTTCATTTTTCCATATTTAACATCTTCTATCAACTTGGCAGAGTCATACCACGACCTGTCAAATCGTTGCAACTCCATTCCAATCTCTGCTTCAATGCGTCCATTTCTAAGGATCGGGGTGTCTCTAAGTTCTGCCAATCTGCCACTGTCCATTATTCTCAAAGCATCAGAAAATCTTTCTCTTGCCATTAAATCATGTATTGTATACATGTCCAATGTCATCAAAATTCTGTTGCGTAATGGGGCAATGTCCCTGGCTTTTTGACCCATTGCATGGGCCGCCTCATTGATCAACCTATTGATTTCATTTTCCCGCGCGTGATGATCATTATCGATATTTCGAACTTCTTCATTTCTATACGAATAATCTCTATCGGCTAGCCATAAAGCTTGTCTAATAAGGTATTCTCCTCTATTATCTGGATCCACACTCATGGCTCTCTCAAAATGTGATTGAGTCAATTCGCCTTTTTCCGGAGCCAATTCTATTAATGCACTAAGACGCTTCTTGCCTGCTGTCAAAGCAGGGTCTTCATTAGCAAATGGTGTGCTTTCTATCAACTTCAGGCGGTCTCTTAAAATTTGGGATTCCTTGGGCAAATCAAATGTTACCTGATAAGAATTCAATAGATTCGTGATTCTTGTTATGGCTTCATCTATTCTGGATCTCAATGCGGGATCAGTTTCTGCAGCTTCTCTTAAATCCCTTAGTTGAGCAATACGTAATTGGGCGTCTTCAGTATAAAAATCTCTGGTTGGTCTTTGAGTGGTGGGTGTTTCCTGGCTTGGTTTTGTTTCAGCGGGAGCTGAGGCTACACTGCCTTCAGCAATGGCCTGCACTTCACTCGGAGGGGCACGGTCGGAAATGGCCAAACCTTTGCCTCGTAGGGCTAATTTTAAAGCCCTAACATCTGTGGGTGTGCCTTCAGCATACCCGAAATCTACAACAGTCTGGTGGACAGCTTTTACCCAGCTTGATTTATCTGATTGTTTATATCCGTTCGCTATCAACTCCTCTAATACTGGCTGCGGTAGCCTGCCTTCCTGAACGTCCTTTGTAACAGCACTAACATGTTCGTAGATTTGATGAAGCCTGTTTGACTCTTCCAATTCATGGTTGAGAGCACCTGTGCCATCATGCACGATGATCGTCTCTCTTCTACCGTCTTCGAAGGTGGCTATGGTTCCCATGCCGCGCCCCACTATTTTAAGTATTTCTTTAAGCCTTTCGGGGAGTTTGGCATAATCTTCAGGAGTGATTCTAATAACTCTTCTCGTTGCATTATCACTGAGGCGTTCGACATAATTATTGGGGCCCCCAGGGACATTCTCGGCAATCCGCCCAAAAACGTTGTGGAATGCAATTCTTTCTTGCGGTGTCAGACCTACTGTGTTTCCACCCTCGGATATTATGTGGACGTCGCTTGGCGCATGGGGCGTAATAAACTCTTCCGATGCTTCCGTTACCGCAGAGGTCAAACGAGACCGTGCTGCATCGGTGCTAAATCTAGGATCAGTGGTATCCATTGCAATTAGCGATTTAAACGAAGCCTGTAATCTCTTATCACTAAACTTTTTCGATTCCACAGCTCTTGTCCTTAATTCATTAATCCCATTTTCATCACCTATAAACATCAACCCTCTTATGGCAACAGCTAAAGCACGGGAATCAACTTCTGTTATTGCATTAACTCCTATTTTTTTATACTCTTCTATCGCCCTATTCCTATTCCCTGCCATAAGCAAACCTTCAGCAAGAATGCTATGGTTGCGGACACTACTAGGATCGATCTCATGCTGGGTCTCTAA
>CAYZLU010000058.1:0-9887 GCA_964479285.1 uncultured Planctomycetales bacterium
TGATTGCCGAGTTGATGAGCCTGCTTTCCTTATTGAATTCTCCAATTGATAACAATGCTTTTGCGCAGTTTTGTTTGGGAGAACTCACGCCTAAGGCCACGGGGATTGACCCCGAAGTCTTGCGTGATTTTCTTTTTAATTGTGCCAGGCATTCAAAGCAAACAAAAGAAGTATGTTTTTATAAGGAGTTCCGGGCCGCCTTCCCTCAGGTATGGGAAGATTTCTTTGAAGATTTTTTTTGTCAGGTGGGGGTGTGCCCTTTATATGAATTGATGGCCAGCATCATCCAGCGTTTTGGCTGTGAAAAACATTTTCCCCATTATCAGGGTTTTTTTATGCATTTGTTGGAACTTGTCAAAATGCAGGAAAGAGAGAATTGTGACTTGCCATTTTTTCTGGATTATTATGAGGGCCTGGAGGGGGAAGGTCGTTTTGTCCCGATGGCCCAATTTGATGCCGTCAAGGTTTTGACGGTCCATAAAGCCAAAGGCCTGGAATTTCCAGTGGTGATCGTGCCTTTCTTGGAAATGGACATTAAAGCAGGAAGCGGCGGCCGCGATGGAAGCCAAGCCTATCTTTTGGATATTCAAGAAGAAGGGATGGGGCTTATCCGACTTAAGGAAAGTTACCGGCAATTTTGCCCTGAGTTGCAGCACAGATACGAAGAAGAATACAAGAGGGCCTTTTTAGTGGAATTAAACAGCACCTATGTGGCCTTGACCCGTGCCATCGAGGAACTTTATATTTTTGTACCGGCCCGGGTCGGCAATGCCGTTAATCCCGCCAAGTTTCTTATACCAGATGAGATTTTATGTTGTGGAATGCCGGCGGAGCGCCCTGCGGCCCATGAGCCGCTGGTTGCCCATCAAAAGATCGGTCCTTTCGTTTCTGATCCCTGGCGTGGCCTGCGTGAAGAGTTTTTAAACCAACCTGCCACCTCCGCTGTATTAGCAAGGAAGGGTGAATTTTATCACGCCTTGCTGATGCATGTAGGGCATGTCCATGAGAATAATGTGACCCAAGAACTTAAAAAAGCCTGTGACTCAGCCTGTCGTTTATTCCCTCCCCCTGGCGGGGAAGGCAAGGGTGAGGGAGAAGTTTTAGAAGGTATCCGGTCTTTTATAGACAGCGAAGAAGCGCGTAAATTTTTTTATTTGCCTGCTGCAGCAAAAGTATTTTGTGAGAAGGAATTTGTCAACCCCTATGGGGACACCAAACGCATTGACCGTTTGATGGTGCTTGAAGATGAAGTTTGGATCGTGGACTATAAATTGTCCCCAGGTGCAGAGGGTGAGCATCAAAAGCAGATTGAAGGATATATTGAATTGGTCCGCCAATTTTATCCAAAACATAAAATTTCAGGGTATATTTTATACTTGATTCATTCCCCTTAAAGTCTGGATAAATATGGCCCAGTATTTTAGAACCATGCTTTGTTTGTGGCTCTTGGCTGCACAAGGCTGTTCTACCGCCGTTCCTAAAACATTCCAGGGTCTCGATGGATCCATCGGCCAGGCTATTTTTGTCCATCCGGTAAATAAAAATTCTAATCAAGCCCGATTGAGCTTATGGCAAAAGGAGGGCCATGGCTGGTGTCGTTTATTCCTTGTTAGCGCCGTGATCGGAAAGAATGGTTTGGCCCCTGCAGGTGAAAAGAAAGAAGGAGATGGCAAGACACCGTCAGGCACGTACTCGCTGGGGCCTGCTTTTGGATATGAGTCTTCGATAAATACAGGTCTTTTATACCGCCAGGCCACGGATATTGATTTTTGGGTGGATGATGTGCATTCTATGCAATATAATCAATGGGTAAGCGGTCCACCAACTGCTAATTCTTTTGAAAGGATGAAGCGTCGTGACAATCTTTATCAATACGGGATTGTTATCAGGTATAATATGCATCCGGTCATACACGGTGCAGGAAGCGCTATCTTTATTCATGTTTGGCGCAGGTACTACAGTCCGACTGCGGGTTGTGTGGCGCTTAATCAGAGGTATTTGCGTAAAATCCTGTCTTGGTTAGGGCAACAATATAAACCAGTAATAATCTTGGAGTAAAACTAATGCCCGATGCGCAATCATTAAATGCGGTCCTAAATGCGTATGGAGTCTCCAACGCGGGAGGAGATGGTTTTAATTGGGGATATTGGATCGCTAATATACTTTTTGGTATTATCGGTTGGTGCGCTTTCATGTATGGTTGGAAACAAAAGAGCGTGCGCCCCAGTATTATTGGCCTTGTGTTGATGGTTTACCCTTATTTTGTCACCAATACTTTATTGGCTTTTATCATTGGCATTGCCCTGACCGCAGCATTATATTATTGGAGGGAGTAATCAAATGAGTCCACGATCATTACGTTTCGCAGTGATATTGGCCGGATGCGGCAATAAAGATGGTGCTGAAATACATGAATCTGTCCTGACACTTTTGAGCATTGACCGTGCCGGCCATCAATACCAGTGCTTTGCACCTGATGTGCCGCAGGCCCGAGTGCTTAATTTCTTGACCAATGAAGAAATGCCTCAAAAGCGCAGCGTCCTTCTTGAGTCGGCCCGTATCGCGCGCAGTAAGATCAAGCCATTGTCTGATTTTGCCCAGCTAGATTTTGACATTCTAGTCTTGCCTGGCGGCAGTGGGGTCGCATATAACCTTTGTACTTTTGCCATTGATGGTGATAAAATGGTCGTTCTACCGCAGGTAGAGTCCAGTGTGCGTGCCATGCATGAGGCGGGAAAGCCCATTGGTGCCTTGTGCATATCACCAGTGATCATTGCCAAGGTGTTGAATAAGGTGACCGTGACCTTTGGTAAGGATGAAAAGATCAACTCTATTTTTCAAAAATCGGGGACAATCACCACCAATACGGACGCCCGCGGCATTGTTATTGATTTTAGCAATAAAATTGTCACAACCCCTTGTTATATGCTTGATGCCCGTATCAGTGAAGTCAGCGAGGGGATAGAGAAACTCATTCAACAACTTATTAAAATGGTTTAAACTTATGCGTATCCTTGTCATAGAAGATGAAGTTAAAATAGCCCAATTCATCAAGCGCGGCCTTAAAGAAGAGGGTTATGCTGTTGATGTTTCCGGGGATGGAGAAGAAGGGCATTTTTTACTAAGTTCCAATGAATATGATGCCATTATTTTGGATTTGATGCTTCCTAAGATAGATGGATTGACCCTTTGCCGCACATTACGCAAAGAAGGTAATCAAACCCCTATCATCATGTTGACTGCGAAGGATACTGTCAAGGATAAGGTCAAGGGCCTGGATTCCGGGGCTGATGATTATCTTCCTAAGCCTTTCGCGTTTGAAGAATTGCTGGCGCGAGTGCGTGTCTTATTGCGTAAAAAAGACACCCGCGTGCAGACGCAGTTGAAGGTGGATGACTTGAGTCTGGATTTATTGACCCATAAAGTCACACGGGGTGACCGTGAAATTGACTTGACCGTCAAGGAATATGCACTATTGGAATATTTGATGCGCAATGCCGGTAACATTGTCACCCGCACGATGATATCCGAGCACGTGTGGGACATTAATTTCGACACTTTTACCAATGTCATTGATGTCTATATCAACTACCTGCGTAATAAGATTGACAGCGGCTTTGCTGATAAAATGATCCACACCGTTCGCGGTAAAGGTTATCTCCTCAAAAAATAAAAATGCTTCTTCAGTCCATCCGTTTTAAAATTGTCCTCTGGCACATGCTTATCCTGTCGTTGGCCTTGTTTATCTTTGGTATGGTGCTTTATCATAACCTTCATTTGAAAATTTCAGATGACACGGATGATATTCTTCGCTCCCGGGCCAAAGGTATTGAACAATCCATCGATACTTATTGGGAAGCTGAACGGATGGACATCGCCGAAGGCAATTTAAAGGTCCATTTTACTAAAAGGGACAATATTAATTTTATAAGGATCGCCAGGCGCTGGGTCGGGGAAAAGATCAATGATCCGGATCTAATCAATATTATTGTCCGGATATTTGATGCCCATGGGTCTCCCATTGCCTCTACCAGAAATGTCCCCACCGAACATCTCTATGGGCATATTTTTAATGATGTCAAGAAAGGGGCCGACCATTTTGAGAATGCCGATCTTGATGTCAATGAAAAGACCACCTTGTTCAGGATTTTTACGACGCCGGTCATGGAAAATAAAAAGCTTTCTTACGTGGTGCAGGTGGCCAGCCCTTTGTCCCAATTGCACACGGTGCTTAGGAACTTGCGTTTTTCGTTGCTGTTTTTATTGCCCTTAACAGTCATCCTGACGGGGTTGAGTGGTGTTTTCCTGGTCCAGTTGACCCTAAGACCGGTTGACCAAATGATTGAAACGATCCACCAGATCACGGCAGAAAATTTAAAGCTGCGGCTCAAAATTCCAGGGACACGGGATGAAATAGAGTCATTGGCAAAAACGTTTAACCAAATGATCGCCCGGCTTGACGAGGCATTTACGACACAGCGGCAATTCATGGAGGACATTTCCCATGAGCTCAAGACCCCTTTGTCCGTGTTAAAAGGGGAGTTGGAAGTCACTTTGAAAAGGATCCGTTCAACCCAGGAATATGAAACAGCCTTACATAGCAGCCTCGAAGAAGTCAACAGCCTGGTCGGAATTGTGGAGAACCTTTTGACTTTGGCGCGTTTCGACGCAAAAACAACAACGCTTCACGCGCAACCGTTGGACCTTAACCTTCTGATTAAAGATGCTGTTGAGGCCATCCAGGTCTTGGCTTTCCAAAAAGAGATCGCGCTCCAATTTAACAGTGCCCATACGGTGGATATCATTGCTGATACCAATCAACTCAAAAGATTGCTCCTTAATATTTTAGACAATGCCATTAAATATACGCCTCCCGGTGGAAAAATTTCAATTGATCTTCGTCAACAGAAGAACACGGTGGACATTGATATTATTGACACCGGTATCGGTATCCCGGAAGCAGACCTGCCACATATTTTTGACCGATTTTACAGGGTAGACAAGTCCCGCAGCAGCTTGGGTTTTGGTTTAGGTTTAAGCATTGCGCAATCCATTGCCATGGCGCATGGTGGAAAAATTTACGCCAAGGCCAATTCCCCTCAAGGGAGTGTTTTTACCATATCACTTCCATTAAATCTAATTCATATCAAGTGAGATTATAGAATTTTAATTTTATTTTAATGCCGATCTAATCGCAAGCCATTTACACTCATTTGTTAGTTTTATTCTTCCTCCATAAATTTAATGGTTTTCCAGGCCATTCATTGATGCACAAAGGTGAAAGAGCATCCCCTTTTTTTGCGACCTAAAGGAGTCCTCGGCAACAACGATGAAAAGAGTCCCATTAACTTTGTGCATTTTAGTTGGCTGTTCTTCCTGGGCCTGGGCCGTTGATCAAACGGTCAACGCAACATTGCCTGCCACAACGCAGGCAGACATCATGCCGACAATATTAACAGGCATGGTCAAATCTGTTTCCTGGGCGGACCCAACTAAAGGGACCAAATCTGAAATTATCGTCAAGGATGGCAAGGGAAAATTGACCAATATTTTGGTGACGTCTACGACCACGCTTTGGGATGCGGATACAAAAGCCATCATGCCGGATAAAATTGTTGCCAAGTGCAAGGTAAATGTCATTTATCTCACGACTCCTGAAGGTATTAAAATTGGCAAATCTATCAAGATTATAAAGTAAAATATTTTTATCTGTTTTGTATGAACCGCCCAAATCCTCATTGTCGCTCCTAAGAAATCCTTGTCCCTCAATAAATTAACACCAGTTCGATAAAAGAATTTGAGTGAATTCCATGGCCATTTTATTTATTGACATTTGGTCAACATTGATGTATAATCCCGCTTCAAATTCATTTCATAGTGTTTTTCTGACTTCTATCTCATTGCAATTATGGAGGTTAAGTAATGGCTGATTGGATTGGCATCGGGCGGCGGGCCCGCAGATGCTATGGTTTTGACGAAGTAGCATTGGTCCCAGGCACGGTGACAGTCAATCCTACTGAAGTCGATACAACGTTTATATTAGGTAAGCATAAATTTTCAGTCCCTATAATGGCCGCGTCCATGGATGGTGTAGTGGACGTTGATTTTGCCATTGCCATGGGTAAACTTGGCGGCATCGCGGTCCTAAATCTTGATGGTATCCAGACACGCTATGACAATCCTGAAGAAATTTTGAAGCAAATAGCCTCTGCTACACCTGAAGAAGCCACTAAGCTTGTCCAAAGCCTCTATGAGAACACTAAATTTCCTGTCAAAGAAAAGTTGATCGCCAAGCGTATTGAGGAAATCAAGAAAGCCAAGGTACCGGCGATTGTAAGCTGTATCCCCCAAAACGCGACGGTTTTTTCTAAAATTGCTGCTGAGGCGGGAGTGGATGCTTTTATCGTACAGTCTACTGTTGCTACGGTGCGTCATATTGCGACTGAATATAAAGTACTAGACCTGGAAAAATTTTGTAAGTTGGCCAAGGTGCCGGTCATTATCGGTAATGTGGTCACTTATGATATGGCATTAGAGATCATGGAAGCTGGGGCATCAGCGGTGTTGGTAGGTATCGGTCCGGGTGCAGCTTGCACTTCCCGTGGAGTGTTAGGAATCGGTGTCCCGCAGATTACCGCGACTGTGGATTGTTGCGCTGCCCGTGACTATTATTTTAAGCGCAAGGGAAAATATATTCCAATGATCACCGATGGAGGCATGCGCATCGGTGGTGAAATATGCAAGGCTTTTGCAGCAGGGTCGGACGCAGTGATGGTGGGTTCTGCCTTCGCCAAGGCTGAAGAGGCCCCTGGACGAGGTTATCATTGGGGTATGGCTACGTCGCATGCTAATCTGCCCCGTGGGACACGTATCCGTGTCGGCACCAGCGGGACCTTAAAAGAAATCCTCATGGGACCTGCGCGTGTTGATGATGGTTCACAGAATTTGGTCGGCGCGTTAAAAACTTCCATGGGTTCTTTAGGTGCCCGTAATATTAAAGAAATGCACGATGTTGAAATTATTTTGGCACCTTCCATCCAGACGGAAGGAAAAGTCTTCCAGATCGGCCAGCGGGTAGGGATGGGTAAGTGATCCACTAAACGTGGATCAATCCTGAAATGCCGTATATCCATAGTCAGGCATTTCAGGGGGTTCCATAGTGTGTTTTAAAAAAGGAGCAATATTGCATGGCCAACAAAATAGCCGTTAAGAGAGTTCATGTCAGCCGATTTGCCAGAAAACCTGGCAGACGCAAACCAGTTCACGGTTTGATGAAACCCATCAAGTTAAGGTCTTCCTCAAAGATTGTCCCCATGGAAATCAAAAAGCAAAGAAGCCGGGACATTATTTTGATTTTGGATTTAGGCTCGCAATATACCCAGTTGATCGCCCGCCGTGTACGTGAAAGCAAGGTCTTCAGCCAGATCGTTCCCTATAATATTTCCATAGAAAAGATCAAGGAAATTTACCCTAAAGGTATTATCCTGTCCGGCGGCCCTCAAAGTGTAACGGATAAAAATGCCCCTTTGCCAAACCCGGAAATTTTTAAATTAGGCATCCCTATCCTGGGTGTTTGTTATGGCATGCAAGCCATTACCCATATGCTAGGCGGCAAGGTGGCCCGTGCCAAGGACCGTGAATACGGCAAGGCAGAACTTTTTATTGACAATAATAAGGATTTGTTTACAAACCTATCGACGAACTTGACATGCTGGATGAGCCATGGAGATGAGATCATAGCGCCTCCACCAGGATTTGTCCGCATTGCCCATACATTAAACGCGGCCAACGCGGCCATTGCCAACCGTAGCCGTAAGATTTACGGGGTGCAATTCCATCCGGAAGTGGTGCATACCCAGCGTGGGCTCCAAATGATACAGAATTTCGCTTATACGATATGCGGATGCCTGCCACGCTGGACCATGGACCGTTTTATCACATCGGCCATCAAGCAAATCCAGGAAACAGTGGGTGGGAAAAAAGTAGTTTTGGGGTTAAGCGGCGGTGTTGATTCAGCGGTGGTGGCGGTATTGCTTCAAAAGGCCATCGGCAGCCGTTTGTACTGTATTTTTGTGGACAATGGCTTGCTGCGGAAGAATGAATCCTCATCCGTCGTGCGTACGTTTAAGGGCCATTTTAAAATGAATTTGTCCGTTATCGAGGCTGAAAAACGTTTTATCGAACGGCTCAAGGGTGTTGAAGACCCGGAAGAAAAGCGAAAGATCATTGGTGACGAGTTTATCCGTGTTTTTCAGGAAGCTTCCAAGAAAATCAAGGGCGCTGAATTCCTGGCCCAGGGGACGTTATATCCGGACGTGATAGAGTCCTTGCCCGCGCACGGTGGACCCACCGCGGTCATCAAAAGCCATCATAATGTTGGCGGCCTGCCCAAGGACATGAAATTCAAGTTAGTTGAGCCTTTGCGTGAACTTTTTAAAGATGAAGTGCGTTTGATCGGCAAGAATTTGCAAATGCCTGAATCCATCCTCAAGCGCCAGCCTTTCCCAGGGCCTGGTTTGGCGATCCGTGTGATCGGCGAAGTCACTCCCGAGCGTCTGGAGCTGCTGCGCGAGGCCGATGAGCGTGTGATGGATGAAATAAAAAAAGCCGGCCTTTATCAAGACCTCTGGCAGTCGTTTGCCGTGTTGCTTCCGATCAAGACGGTTGGTGTCATGGGTGACCAGCGCACCTACGAAAATGTCATTGCCCTGCGTTGCGTGACCAGTGCCGACGGCATGACCGCAGACTGGGCGCAGCTGCCCAATGATCTTTTGGGTCGCATATCCAACCGTATCATCAATGAGGTCAAGGGCGTCAACCGTGTCGTATACGACATCAGCTCCAAACCCCCTGCCACCATTGAATGGGAATAATTTTATTTCTATCATCCTAAAGCGAAGCGAAGTATCCTAATAAAATTAATTCTTTAGAAATTCTTTGAAGTTTCCATCTTAAGATTTCCTTACATTTGACAAAAAGTAAGGAATGAGGTATCCTTAAAGCAAGGAGGGGCCAGATTATGTCAATTTCTATCCTGACCCAAAAAGGGCAAACTACAATACCTAAAGAAATCCGTGATCATTTGCATTTAAAATCAAATGATAAGATCATTTATATCAGGGACGGGCAGCGTGTGTATATGCAAACCATCAGGGGGGATATCCTTGATACGGGGGGATCATTCAAGAAACCTTTCCGCAAGCCTGTGGATTTTAAAATGCTTCGTGAAAAGACGAAAAAGCAAATAGTGAAAACCATCGTCCATGAGACATAATGAAATTTGTTGATACGAATATTTTTTTGAGGTTCTTACTTTGGGATGATGTTGCTAAAGCGGAGGCTTGCCGCAAATTTTTTGAAAAAGCTTTGGAACATCACGAGCCTTTATATACAACCCCTTTGGTGGTCGCGGAAATTGTGTGGGTCCTTGAAAAATTTTATAAATATCCGAGGGACAAGGTCGTTGAAGCTGTTTTACGGATTTTAAACACTGAAATTTTATACGTGGATAACAAAGAAATTTTGATGGAAAGCCTCGGATTTTATAAATTAAAAAAGATCGATTTTATTGATGCCTATAATGCTGTTGTTATGATTGAAAGAGGGATCAATTTCATTTTTTCGTATGACAAGGATTTTGATTCTATAAAATCTATCCACCGTCAAGAGCCATAACACCTTTCAAGCAAACGCTTTCCAGTGAAAATACCCTAAGTTCATAGGCCTTGATAGTCCGCCAGGAGTATGGCATACTTCAATTGCGTAGTCGCTAAGAAAGCGAGAGGGGTTTCTATGGAAAAGGTGTTACTGATCATGGCTTTTGTAGCATCCACCTTGGTCGTGCCTGAGGCGCGAGCGACAGAAGGAGAAGGGGGCATGCTGCGCCT
>CAYZLU010000059.1:0-9886 GCA_964479285.1 uncultured Planctomycetales bacterium
GCAATCGGTTGCGGCGCATGTCTAAAAATAAACCGCAATTAAGCCCGTCATTGAGGTTGACTTCAAACTTGAGCCCATTTTCGACGATGATTGTTTTGGGATCATCCCCTTTTATTATTTGCACCTTCACATCAAGTCCCTGGCGGGCCTTTACGATCATAAAATCCACGGGCATGGCTGAAGTCAAAAGCCCGCTGATCTCATCCGTGTGTTTGTTCCAATGCCCGCTTAAAATCTGCACATGAATATGCTTATCATAGCGGTCAATGAGAAGGCCGTCTAAATGGTCACCTTGGCCATTGACTAAACGCATGGCGTTGGTCACCTGACATAATTTGTCCCGGCGGCGGATGGCCTTATTTAGAGAGGTTTGCAGGAGACTCACGGATGGCCCTCAAAGATCCCTTCTATGGCCCGACGGCAAGCACCTGTGGGACAATCCAGATATAAAAGCCCAAGCCTTCGCTCTACCACATCTTCTGCCGTTTGGGCCATTTCCACTTCCTTGGCATAAATGACCTGGGCAACAATGGCCGGCGAGCAAGAACAAATCCTCTCTTTGAACCCAGGGTTTCTGCCCGCTATATCGAGTACGTCCCCAAACCGGCTGCCATAAATGCCCTGCAAATAACGCACCAAGTCCAAGGGCACTTCGTGGCGCTGGCTTAAAATCTTCAGTTCTTCATTGGTCCCTCCGCTGCCATAAAGAGTATAGTGGCCTGCATAGGGCATTTTCGGAATAAGCGAAGGAAATGCTTTTCCAACCGCTTCCTCAGCAATGACGCGATAAGTGGTATATTTGCCGCCCATGACAAAATGAATGCCTGAAGGATTTCCCTCTATGACGTGCTTGCGTGAAACCCTGGAAGGGTCTCCCTTGTCCGCCACCAAAGGCCTTAAGCCCGCGAAAGTGGTGATGATTTTAGAACGGTCGAAATTGATATTGGGGAAGACCCTGCCTGCTTCCTGTAGCAAATACTGGATGTCCTTCTCTTCGACCTGCACATTGTCTGGGCCTTCAGTATAATCTGTATCGGTCGTGCCAATCAACGAATTCCCTTTAAAAGGGACCACAAAAAAAATACGCTTGTCCTGGCGGCTCTGTAATAAAAAAGCATTTGTGGAAATCTGGCCGCGATACACTATATGCACACCCTTGGTGGGCCTCAGTCGCCTGACAGAATGCGGTACATCTTTTTGGATCAATTCATCAGACCAAGGCCCTGCCGCGACAATGATTTGTGAGGCAAGAACATCCATACGCTCATTGTTCAAACAATCACGGACTTTTACCCCGACTGCACGGTTGTTCTCCTGGATAAAACTTTCCACCTCCATATAATTGGCCACTGCTGCCCCCTGGGCGTCTGCCATTAGCACATTTTCCAAACAGATCCTGGCATCATCCATTTGAGCATCAAAATATTCTACTCCGCCCTTTAATCCGTCCAGGTTAATGCCCGGGGCCAAAGTCAGAATTTCAGCGACAGATAAGGTGCGGTGCTGCCCGAGGCGGTATTTACCACTTAAAAAATCATAAAGCCAAACACCTAATCTCATCATCCACAAAGGCCGTTTATCATTCTTATAAACCGGGACCACAAAAGGTAAAAGTTTGACCAGATAAGGCACGGCCTGCCATTGGATGAAACGTTCCTTGAGACTTTCATGAACCAGGTCGAATTCGAGATTTTCCAGATAACGGATGCCGCCATGCAACAATTTGGTGGATTTACTCGAGGTGCCGCTGGCGAAATCGCCCTTTTCCAACAAAACAACAGAGGCCCCGCAGGTGGCAGCTAAATTGGCGATGGCCGCGCCATTAATACCACCTCCAACGACGATTAAATCAAATTTGCTCTTAGATAAGCGTGATGTGTCTCGGATCACTAAATCCCCTTTTACAATCCCTCGCCCTTGATGGGGGCAGGGATTTGTGATTATTAACTTGCCAACGCCTGCCGCACGGCACGGCGCCAGCCTTCATATTTAGATTTGGCTTGTGCACGCGCCATGCGAGGCTTGAATGTCCTTTCGATCTTTTTGATCTTGAGCACATCCTGGGGCTTCCATAAACCACTGGCAATGCCTGCTAAATAGGCCGCTCCAGCGACCGTGGAATCGACCATGGCAGGCCTTATTATAGGAATGGCCAGCATATCTGCCTGAAACTGCATCAAAAAATTATTGCGGCAAGCCCCGCCATCCACCGACAAAGACCTGATCTGCAGCCCGGATTCTTTTTCCATCAAGTCAAAAACATCCTTGGTCTGATAAGCCATGGATTCCAACGCAGCACGCACGATATGGCGCGCATTTGTCCCCCGGGTCAAACCTGTTATGATGCCCCGTGCATCCGCCTTCCAGTAAGGCGCACCTAACCCCACAAAAGCCGGCACCAGGTACACCCCATTAGTGTCTTCAATCCCATTAATCATCGCTTCACTTGATGCGGAATCTTTGACCATTCTTAATTCATCCCGCAGCCATTGGACCACGGCCCCGGCAATAAATACTGCCCCTTCCAGCACGTACACAGGCCTTCCCCAGGCATCGCAACCCAGGGTCGTCAACAGTCCTTTTTTAGAATAAACACATTTATTGCCGGTATTAAGCAGCATAAAACAACCGGTGCCGTAAGTATTTTTGATGCTCCCAGGCAAGAAACATCCCTGACCGTATAAAGCCGCCTGCTGATCGCCCATCACAGCTGTAATGGGAATGCCCTCGGGAAGTCCGGCCATGCCTTGAGCGGTATACCCAAATACCGATGATGAAGGCAGCACTTTAGGCAAAATATTCTCAGGGATATTTAATAGTTTTAATAACGGGCTGCTCCATGCCTTGGCCTTAATATCAAAAATCAGCGTGCGGCTGGCATTGGTCATGTCAGTGACATGCGCGGCGCCCTTGGTCAATTTGTAAATAAGCCATGAGTCAATGGTGCCAAAGGCCACCCGAGATTTAGCAGTTTTTTTTCTCAGGCCCGGGACATGGTCCAGGAGCCATTGGATTTTGGTGCCGGAAAAATAAGCATCAACGATCAGTCCTGTTGTCCTGCGGAAGAGGTCTTCATGTTTTTTGAGCCTGGTACAGGCCCCCGCAGTGCGGCGGCATTGCCAGACGATGGCACGATAAAGAGGTCTGGCCGTCTGGCGGTCCCACATAACAGTGGTCTCCCGCTGGTTAGTAATGCCAATACCAGCAATAAATTTGGGGTCGATACGGGACACTGCTACTGCCTTTCGAATAACAGCGTCAACACTGTCCCAAATCTCCTGGGCATCATGCTCAACCCAGCCTGGCCGGGGATAATATTGTTTAAATTCCTGATAAGCGCTGGATACCAC
The DNA here is from genome assembly GCA_964479285.1 of uncultured Planctomycetales bacterium. Lineage (GTDB taxonomy): Bacteria > Omnitrophota > Gorgyraeia > Zapsychrales > Fredricksoniimonadaceae > JABDGZ01. Next base: position 3,351 of record CAYZLU010000059.1, read on the forward strand.
ACGCCCCTGGGCATTAAAAACAAACGCCCTCGACCCCGTTGTGCCTTGATCAATAGATAGAATATATTTTTTCATAATTCTTTACAAGTTAAACAGAAGTTGAAAACTAACGACGAGCAAGAAACGCGGTGTTCACTGCTGGCTGAACCGCCTTTTATTTGTCTCATATCCCCCTTCTCCCAAGACCTTCCGGGCCAAAGCATCTTTGTCCATGCCGTTGTCATAATCGTAATCCACGATGGCCAGTATTTGCAACAATTCCCCAAAAGGTTTATCAAGGACCTGCGGGTTTCCCGCGGCAATTTGATCTATCATCTGCGCGTAATGCAAAGGAGGTTCATTGATTTTGACCCCCTGCTTTTGAAAGCGCCCGATGTATTCGGATACGGTCAACAGCTTGGCCTGATCGTCAATGAGCAAAGTCCAAACTGTTGATTTCTTGTCCAGCTTGTTCCATACCGCGGATAAGTCAACCACCTCTTTGACTTCTGGAGGCGCGGCAGGGGCAGCTTGCTGTTGTTGGACTACCACCGGGCCCGTTGTCTGCTGTGGAGCGCTGTTCTCCTCATCGTTCAAATTTCCGCTTGATACCGCCGGGTTGTGGGCATTAAGAATGGCCTGGGCAATGGCCTGATTGCGCTCATCCACCATCTGCTGATATGTTTTCTGCGTTGGGGCCTGGGGATTTTGAGCGTTCTCCCCTGGATGCTGATACTCCTCTTGGGCCTGCTTGTGTTTCCTTGCCTTGATCATCTGCACGCGGTACAGCATAGCAGCAGCATAAGAAGTATCCGTCGCCTGAAAGAAAATAAAATAGAAAATAATAAAATACAGCCATCGATTCACTAAATTTCTCGAATATTTGATCATTTGAATTTGTTCAGGATTTAGGGTTTAGCATTCTCATTAATAATTATATCAAAAATCCCGAAGCCTTCGCGGCCTAATTTAAGATTCCCATCCGTATGAATGGTCCCCTCAGGATCAACTGCAAAACTAAAACCCGTATTGGCCGCGCGTATGACCCACATTCGGTTTTCCACCGCGCGCATGACCGCAGCCTGCGCGTGGAGCATATAAGAAGGTTGGTCTGTAAACCATCCGTCATTGGATATCTCGACCAAAAACCTCGCACCTGCCAGGCGCAGACGTCGCACAAGGGAAGGGTGCGCCGATTCAGAACAAATCACGACCCCAAAATGCAAAGACCCGCGGCCCAAAACAAATATCCCCATTTTTTTTCCAGAGCTGAAATGAAACCCTCTCCCCCAATGAATGCCCCAAGCCTCTAGGGGTGTTGTTTCTGCAAAGGGCACCAGAGCCTGCTTATGATACAATCCCCCCATCTGTCCCTGGGCGTTAATCAACAGGGCGCTGTTATATTCTTTTCCATCAATAATGGGGGCCATGCCAAGCAAAAGGTCTGCCTTCATGCGTCGTGCTTCACCAAAAACAAGCGGTCGCCATTGGTCGCTTTGCAAAAGATCATCGGGATAGGCCGTTTCGGGCCAGATGACCAGGTCTGGATGGTCTCTCTTGAATGAACGATCGGTGAGGGACAAATGAAGAGCAGCGTTGTGATCAAAAAGATCTAAATCCATTTTTGCCAAAGGAGAAATATTCCCTTGTATCACGCTGATTTTGAAATGCCGGACTCCTGACGGCGCCGGCCCTTTTTTAAATGATCCAGCCCCGGCGACACTCAAAAAAATGGCGGCCGCAGCTAGTATAAATTTGCCCCTATTCTTCCTGTCGATGACAGCCGAATAAATCAATCCATTGACCAAAAAAATAATAAAGCTCATGCCTGAACACCCGAGACTCCCGTATAACTGCAGCATCAAAGGGCAAAAGGCCTGGGCATGGCTGATATAAAAACTAAATCCCCCCAATAAGCTGTTGCGTAAAAATTCACTAATACACCATAACGAGGGAAAATAAAGGACATCTGCCCATGGGTGCCTGGTGGGCCTAAGTAACCACGCAAAGATCACGGCCTGAATGCTTAACCCCAGGACAAAACCCAAAAATGCAGCCGGTGAAATCCTAAACAACCCTTGCGCCATTAACCCATAGGCGCATAAACCAAAAAACATTCCAAAAGTTAATCGTGTTTTCAAAGACTGGCTTCGGAGGGCCAATAATAGCGGCACAGCAAAAAACCAAATGCATGGCCAAAGGCCGTACATGGAAATGAAATTGGGGAAAGAAAGGTAAAAAAGGACCGCGGATAAAAAGGTGGGCAGCATGTTTTATTTATTCAAAGCGTCCCGTGCACCCGTGTAATCATTCAAACCAACTGCTTTTTTGTAATAATCTTTGGCCTTAAGCTTATCTCCAAAGGCATTACGGTACATCTCACCTAAAAGAAAATAACACTGGCTTAAATAGACCTGGTCTTTTTGGGGGTTAAATTCTTCGATGGCTTTAAGCAATTGGGCCTCTGCCAGGCGCAGGATTTCTTTGCCTTTTTTCTGGTCGCTGTCTTTAAAGACCGTCACCCCATTCCCGAATAGGATGCTGCCGTAATTCATGTATCTCATTGGTGAGGGGTCCAGGCGAATGGCACGGACCATGAAATCAAGGCCTTGGTCCATGTTTCCGTCATCAATGGCTTGGGCGCTCCTGTCCTCCAAAACATCTGCTTGGGATTTAAGCTTTTGGGCTTCGGCAGGGATGTTTTGGGCAAATGCATTTACAGACCACCCTGCAAAAACAAAAAAAACAAGCCCCTTGACCAAAAGGCCCATGATTAATCGTTTCCACCCGGCATCTGGTTAGCTGCATCCTGCTTTTTCACGGTTGCCGATTGATCATCCGGCATATCAATGAGCTCATGGAGCAAGGCAGCTGATTTGAGCATATTATCCCTGTCCTGCTGTGCCTGAAAGAGCTCCACGCTATGACGTGCAGCCAATACTGCCGGCAATTTCTTGCCCGCCATTTTGCTGGCAATACTCAACATATAAAAAACAGTCCCATTATCAGGAAAAGTCTTGGCAGCTTCGTCAAGAAATTCCGCGGCATGATCATACTCCTGAACCTTAAGGAGGATCTGCCCCAAAAGCAAATACGCTTCCGGTTCGGAAGGGTTGATCTTAATGGATGTTTCAAGGTCCATAATGGTGCCCTTTAAATCTTTATTCTGCAAATCGTTCAAACTCTTTAAAATCAATTTATGGCCGATGTCTTTTCGTTGGTCGATATTGGGCTGCTGTTGTTGAATGTCTTGGGCCTTGCAGCCAGCCAAAGCAAAAAGGGCAACGATAATAAACAAATTTCTTTTCATAACAACTCCATTCTATAGTATTGCTTTTTTTTAAATAAAGGTGAATATACGCCGGAATAAAAACTACGCAAACTAACCCTGCAAATTATTGCCGCCTTTTGTCAAATAGTTATGGACCCCTTGGGCCGCAACGCGTCCTTCATGGATCGCCCACACCACCAATGACTGGCCGCGGGTCATATCACCCGCGGTAAATATGCCTGGGACCGAGGTCATCTTATTGGCATCAGAAAAAACATTTCCACGCGCATCCAGGGAAACACCCAGTTCTTCAACCATCCCTTTTTTAACAGGGCCTAAAAAGCCCATCGCCAAAAGCAACAAATCACATTCCATTTCAAACTCTGATCCCGCGGTCTCGATCATTTTCATTTGCCCGCTGGCAGGGTCTTTTTCCCATTGCAGCCGTACCGCGTGCAATTTTTTCAGCTGACCGTTCTCTCCACTTAAACGTTTGGTCATGATGCTATAATCACGGACACACCCTTCTTCATGCGAACTCGAAGTACGTAAAATAAAAGCCCAGTTTGGCCATGGATTGTCCGATGTACGCTGCTCAGGGGGCTGAGGCATTAATTCAAATTGATGCACGTTTAAGGCCCCCTGCCGTATTGCGGTGCCCACACAATCCGAACCTGTATCACCGCCGCCTAGAACGACCACATGTTTTCCTTCAGCAGAAACTTCCTCGATGGAAGACGGCTTGACCTGCAAAATATTCTTGGCATATTGGGCCATAAACTTATGTGTCGGATACTTGTTATTACGCAAATTCTGCTGAGGCAAATAGTACATGGCCTGATAAACACCTTTTAACTCACGCCCCGGTACCGGTAATTCACGCCCTGCTTCAGCGCCGCCACATAGGACAATGGCGTCATATTTGTCCCTCAACTCTTGCACCTTAATATCCACCCCGACATGGGCATTGGTCTTAAAAACAACCCCCTCTTCGTGCATGCGGTCAATTCGACGGGAAACAACCCATTTTTCCAATTTAAAATCAGGTATCCCCAAGGTCAAAAGACCTCCGATAAGCTCATTCTTCTCATAGACCGTGACTTTATGTCCTTTTTGGTTCAGCTCATCTGCGCAAGCCAGTCCCGCGGGGCCGGAACCAATGACCGCGACTTTCATGCCGGTGCGATGTTTAGGTTTATTGGGTATGATCCAGCCTTTATCGTAGGCATGTTCAACAATCGCAAGTTCGATATTTTTAATTGTTACGGGCGGGGCATTGATACCGAGCACACAGGCGTTTTCACAGGGGGCAGGGCAGACACGACCGGTAAATTCCGGAAAATTATTGGTCTTATGCAGCCTTTCGATGGCTTCCTGCCAACGGTCCCTGTAAACTAAATCGTTCCAGTCAGGGATGATATTACCGATGGGACAGCCTGACTGGCAAAACGGCACCCCGCAATCCATGCAGCGGGCCCCCTGGTCCCTCAGGTCTTTATGGGCAGGAAGATGGGTAAATTCCTTAAAATTCTTGATCCGACGGGCTATCTCGTCTCTCTTATAGTCCTCCCGGTCATGCTTCATGAAACCTTTAATATCACCCATTTAATTAACCACCTTATAAACTCTAAATCCTAATTTTGAAAAAACTCTAAATTCTAAAATCTAAGCACTAAACAATGACCAAAATTCTAAATCCTAATCACCAAAATTGTTTTGATCTTTTAAATTTTTGATCATTTGAATTTGTTTAGAGTTTAGGATTTAGAATTTCTCCTTGTAGTGACAAATTACCCGAATTCTTAATCACTTCCGCTTCTTCTAAAACCCTGCGATAATCGCGCGGATAAACTTTGACAAAATGTGCCAATTGGAGCTCCCATTCCTTTAGGATCTTCTGGGCCACGCTTGAGTTGGTGTATTTAAAATGCTTTTCAAGTAAATCCTTTAGTACGAAAATGTCTTTTTCTTCTTTAATAGGAAACAGGTCCACCATGCCGGGGTTACAATTCTTGTGTAGAAGACCTTCGCAATCCCAAACATATGATATCCCTCCGGACATACCTGCCGCGAAATTGCGGCCCGTGGGGCCTATGATTACCACCTTCCCGCCGGTCATATACTCACAGCCATTGTCACCAACACCTTCAACCACCGCAGATGCACCGGAATTACGCACCGCGAAGCGCTCACCAACGAGTCCGCGGAAAAACGCCTCACCCTTGATGGCCCCGTACAAAACCACGTTACCCGCAATCATATTTTTTTCAGGAACATAGGGCGCTCCAGGTGGAGGGCAAACAACAATACGCCCGCCGGAAAGACCCTTGCCCACATAATCATTGGCCTCACCTTCCAGGGTAAGGCTGATCCCGTGGGCCAAAAAAGCCCCAAAGCTTTGGCCTGCTGACCCCTTGAATTTAATCTGGATGGTGTCATCTGGCAGTCCTGGGAACCCGTATTTACGCGCAACCAAACTGGAAAGCATGGTGCCCACCGTGCGGTTAATATTACGGATATTCGATTCTATTTTTACAGGCTTCTTCTCTTCTATGGCTTGGAGGCTTTGGCTGATCAATGCATTGTCCAGGGCCTTTTCAAGACCATGGTCCTGGGTGCTGCTATGATGGGTGCTCACCCCTTTGGGCACGTCTGGACGATGTAAAATATTGGTCAGGTCAACACCCTTTGCTTTCCAATGGCCAATGGTGTCCCTGGTATCCAACATGTCGACGCGGCCTACCATGTCTTCAAACTTTCTAAACCCGAGTTCTGCCATGATCTGACGGACTTCTTGGGCGATAAAGGTAAAAAAATTTACCACATATTCAGGTTTCCCTTCAAATCTCTTGCGAAGTTCGGGGTCCTGTGTCGCCACGCCAACGGAACAGGTGTTTAAATGGCATTTACGCAATAAAATACAGCCCACGGTAATCAAGGCGGTCGTGGAAAAACCAAATTCATCAGCGCCCAACATCGCAGCGATGGCCACATCCCTGCCTGTCTTTAACTGCCCGTCGGTCTGTACGCGGATGCGTCCGCGTAAATCATTCATCACCAGGACCTGTTGGGTCTCGGCAATGCCCAATTCCATGGGTAACCCTGCATGTTTGATCGAAGTCTGCGGAGAGGCCCCTGTCCCTCCTTCATAACCAGAGATCAATACATGGTCTGCTTTGCCTTTGGCGACCCCTGCCGCGATGGTGCCCACGCCGATTTCAGAAACCAGTTTAACGGAAACCATGGCCTGGGGATTGGCATTCTTTAAATCATGGATTAATTGGGC
>CAYZLU010000060.1:0-1873 GCA_964479285.1 uncultured Planctomycetales bacterium
GTGGGGGTCGGCTGTCTGGTTGACTCCTGCCGTGAATGCCCTGATTGCAAGGAAGGATTGGAACAGTTTTGTCCAAGGCCGGTTTTCACTTACAATTGCCTGGAAAAAGATAATAAAACCTTGGCCCAAGGGGGTTATTCCACCAAGATCGTAGTCCATCAAGATTTTGTTCTTCGCATTCCCCACAATCTTCCCCTTGAAAAGGCAGCACCTCTTCTTTGTGCCGGTATAACCACCTATTCTCCTTTACGGCATTGGAATGTGGACCAAGGAAAACGGGTGGCTGTCATAGGTTTGGGAGGTTTAGGCCATATGGCCGTTAAAATCGCCCATGCCATGAAGGCAGAAGTCACAGTCTTAAGCAGGACCTTAGACAAAAAAAATGATGCCATGCGTTTGGGCGCTGACCATGTGTATGCCACCAGTGACCCTGGGACTTTTGAAAAATTGGCCCGTTATTTTGATTTGATCATTAATACTGTGTCCGTCAAATTGGATTGGGGGCAGTATTTAAGTTTACTCAAACGTGATGCTTCCATGGTCCTTTTGGGTGTTCCCAGCGAAGCTCCCCAGGTACATGCTTTTCCTTTGATCATGGCCCGTCGTAGTTTGGCAGGTTCATTGATTGGCGGCATTAAAGAGACCCAGGAAATGTTGGATTTCTGCGGTAAGCATAACATTACCTCAGACATTGAATTGATAACAATGGACAAAATCAATGAAGCCTACGACAGGGTCATTAAGGCTGATGTGAAATACCGGTTTGTCATAGATATGGCTTCTTTATGAGGGAAACTTATGGTCCGTAAATGTTTAGCAAGTATTTTGCTTTTATTTTCAGCTTTGAACATTATCGTTTTTGCCCAAGATGTGGATTGGCAGCCAATAGTGAATGACAAGGTCAATAAAATAAAAATTGTGTTAAGTTTGACAGAAAGTCAAGCTGCTGCCATAGCACCTATCATTAAAGATTATCTAATCAGTCGTCAGGCTGTTTTACAGGAAGCAGAGTCCCAAGGAATTGTTGACCATATTGCTTTAAAAAGCACTTTAAAAGGATTAAAAGACAATGAAAATCAGAAATTGGCCAAGGTATTAAGCGAAGACCAAATGAAGAAATGGATAAATAAGGAAAATTTAATGGCAGCGCTTAATCCAGATAGCCTGGAAAGTACAGATGATGATGGCCCGAGTTTGTCTGCAAATGGGGCAAATTTTAAATTTTAATCTATTGGCTCCCCACATGGTTGATCATAGGGTAAATCTAAGGATCAATTGAGGAAGGTATATTTAAGAAATTTCTCTTTTTTTGGTGATTATTATGCTATAGTATCACCTTAATTATGTGACATTTAAAGTGGTTTCTTTAAGGCATTAAACGACTTGGGGCAGGGCGTTGGGGGTTTTTTTTATCAATTAATCTGTTTTAATTTGATATCTTATTAAGAATGATTTTTAATCTTGGGCTATTTGGCAATGAATAAAAGGCGTGTTGTTATTACTGGTTTGGGCGTGGTCGCTTGCAATGGAATTGGAAAAGAGGATTTTTGGCAGGCCAATGTGCATGGCCGTTCAGGCATAGTTAATATTACCTGTTTTGACTCAAGTGCCTTTGATTCTCACATAGCTGGTGAAATTAGAGGGTTTGATCCTTGTCTGTATATGCCTTCAGAGTTGGCCAAAAAGGTTGACAGGTTCGTCCATTTTGGGCTGGCCTGCACTCATATGGCCTTGCAAGACAGCCGTTTGGATTTAGCAAAGGAAGACAAGCATAGAATAGGGGTCATTATTGGTTCAGGCTTAGGGGGAATGATGTTTCACGAGGAGCAACTGGTGGCTCATTTCGCCCAGCCACATCGTCGCTGCCATCCTA
>CAYZLU010000060.1:1883-2468 GCA_964479285.1 uncultured Planctomycetales bacterium
CCTACGGCAGTGCCAAGGATTTCGCCCAACGCGGTCTCCAGTCATATTGCCATCCAATATGGTTGCCTAGGGCCCAATATGGTCATTTCCACTGCCTGCGCTTCAGGGAGCCATGCTGTTGGTGAAGCATTTCGTAAAATCCAGTGGGGGGACATGGATGTGTGTGTGACCGGAGGTGTGGAGGCGACATTGACCTTGCTTAACTTTGAGGCTTATTGTGCTTTGCGGGTGGTATCAAAAAGAAATAATCTTCCCCAGGAAGCTTCACGTCCTTTTGACCTGGAACGCGATGGTTTTGTTTTAAGTGAAGGAGGCGGGATCGTTATTTTGGAAGAATTAAACCATGCCCTTGAAAGAAACGCGCCGATTTACGCGGAAGTGACAGGGTATGCCAGTAATTCCGGAGCGCGTCATATGGTCGTGCCTGATCTAAGTGGTGAGGATGCAGCGCGGGTCATGTCTGACGCGTTGAAAGACGCTGGTATTGACCGCTCAAAGGTTGATTATATCAATGCCCATGCCACTTCGACCGTGGCCAATGATCGTGCGGAGACCAAGGCCATTAAAAATGTTTTTGGCGATCAA
>CAYZLU010000060.1:2478-9709 GCA_964479285.1 uncultured Planctomycetales bacterium
GATCTCTTCGACAAAATCCATGATCGGCCACAGCCTTGGAGCCGCGGGTGGCATAGAAGCGGTGGTGTGCGCGTTGGCGATTAAGAACAAATTTATTCCACCGACCATTAATTATAAGCATAAAGACCCTGAATGTGATCTGGATTACGTGCCCAATGAGGGACGCGAGGCAACATTGAACACTGTATTGTCCAATTCATTTGGGTTCGGCAATTGCAATGCCTGTGTAGTTTTTTCTGATTTTAAGGGATGAGTGTGGGGTACTCTCTAAAGGATCCTTCGCAATGAAAGGAACAGGGAATGTTGACTTATAATGAAGTCGAAGCGACAGTCAAAGAAATTCTAGCCAAACAATTGACCATGGAAGTAGGTAAGATCAATTTAGAATCGCGCCTAGTTGAAGATTTGGGTTTGGATTCCTTTGGGTCAGTGGAAGTTGCTTTTGAATTGGAAGAAAAGTTTAATATTAAAATTCCTGACGCGGCCCTTTATGAGGCCAAGACGGTGAAGAATATCGTGGACTATATAGCATCCCAGAAAGAGAGCAAGTGAAGATATGGCTGTCAGGTTCTCTGCTAATTTAAAGAATTTATTCAAGTCCACTGTAAAATCAGATTTACCGGACAATGGCTTTGAGTTACCAGGACAAAATGGAGAGGCCATCATTTTGATCCACGGCATGACTGGTACCCCTCATGAGATGAGGTTTTTGGCTAATTATTTAAACCGCCAGGGATATGCGATTTATTGCCCGCGTTTGGCCAATCACGGGGCCCCTATCCATATCCTTCAGATGAGCAAGTGGCAGGATTTTTATCAAACGGTCCGCCAATCTTATCTTCAAATCCGCGGCCAGTACAAGCATGTTTATACGGGCGGCCTTTCCATGGGTGCCTTATTGGCCCTGCTCTTGGCGGATGAATTTAAAAGTGAAATTGCCGGTGTCAGTTGCCTCTCACCTACATTATTTTATGATGGCTGGAATTCTCCCTGGTACCGTTTTTTTCTGCCTTTGGCTTACAAAACCCCTTTGAAATATTTCTTTTATTTCAAGGAGGAGCCGCCTTACGGTATTAAAAATGAAGCGGTGCGTCGTCGTATCCATGAATTTTACAGCAAAGCAGAGTTGCATAACATGGAGCAGGTGCATCAATATGGATACCCGTTCTTCCCCTTGTCGTTATTGTATCAGTTGGAAAAACTGGTAAAATATTTGAGCGGTCGTTTGCAGGATATTTCCATACCGGTGCAGCTCATCCAGGCCCAACATGATGATATGAGCTCTGTACGTAATTCCCAATTTATTTACAACAGGGTCAAGTCCCACCGTAAAGAACTGGTGCTTTTGCATAATTCTTACCATATCATCACTGCCGATCAGGAACGCAATTCCGTGGCCATGCATATGCAGCGGTTTTTTTCCGGCCAACCTAATCTCACATAAAATTATATGCCCTTCGTCAATCGTCTCAATCAATTAGAATCAAAGCTCCATATCAAGTCACCCATTATCTTGTCTAATTGCCGTGTTTTTTTTGATTTTGATAATACCATGACCACCTCTGATGTCTTGGATGACGTCATCCGGCGTTTTTCTGTTAACGATCAATGGGAGATTTTGGAAAAAGCATGGCATGAAGGGAAAATTGGCACCAAGGAATGTTTGATAGGGCAGTTGAGGAATGTGCGGTTAACTAAAACCGCTTTGCACAAGTTCCTTTCTAAAGTCGAGCTTGACCCTCATTTCCACCAGCTGTTGGCGTTGCTTGTCCGCGAAGGCATCAAGCCGGTCATTTTGAGCGATAATTTTGGTTACATCATCGAGTGGATATTGGCCTATCATGGTATTAAGGATTTGAAAGTTTACGGCAATACCCTGCGTTTTTATCGCGAACACATTATCCCGTCTTTCCCTTACGACAATCCTTTTTGCCTTTCCTGCGCCCATTGCAAGAAAATCCATTTAACGAAAGACAAGACAGAGAATAAATTGATCGTTTACGTCGGGGATGGCCGTTCGGATTTTTGCCCTGCGCGTGTTTCGGACATTGTCTTTGCCAAGGACAAATTATTGGGTTTTATGACTAAGGAAGGACTGCCTTGCATTGCTTATAAGGATTTGGGAGACATTCATCATTATTTTCAAGAGGTATTGATCCATGGCAGAAAGAGCCGTTGAAAAAAATAGTGAACAAATGAACGATGAGCAGTTACTGGCCCTGGAATCGAAGTACTGCTCCTGGGGCGATACTGTCCATTACGCCAAACATTTGAATATTTTCCGTGAGGCCCAAGGTATTTATTTGTATGATACCCAGGGCGTAGAATACCTGGATTTGCAGATGTGGTATTCCGCAGCTAATTTTGGGTATAAGAACAAACGCCTTAATGATGTTCTTAAAAAACAAATTGATACCCTGCCGCAGCTGGCCTGTCAATACTTGCATGAAGAGAAAATCAGGCTGGCCGCTAAAATTGCCCAGGACATTGAGAAGAAATTCGGTGTCAAAGGCCGGGTGCATTTTAATGTCGGGGGGGCGCAAGCCATTGAAGATGCCATTAAAGTGGTGCGTAATTACACGGGGAAGGTCCCTGTTTTCGCCTTTATGGGAGGGTATCACGGACGAACCTTGGCCGCGACAGCCATTACTTCCAGTTACCGTTACAGGGAGCATTATGGCCATTTTTCTGACCGGGCACATTTTGTTCCCTATCCTTACCGTTTCAGATGCACATCCACGGAGAAGAAAGAGGCTTGCTGTGATCTTTCTTGCTTAAAGCCGTTTGAGAAATTATTTGAATCTGAATATTATTCCTTGGTCAACCCCAAAAATAATAATTGTGAATACGGGGCTTTTTTTGTGGAGCCGGTACAGGCCACCGGGGGGTACATTGTACCACCCATGAATTATTTTAAGGAATTGAAAAAGACACTTGATAAACACCATGTGCTGTTTGTCGCAGATGAAATACAAATGGGTTTTTACCGCACCGGCAAATTATGGTCCATTGAGCATTTTGAAGTGGTGCCGGACATCATTGTTTTTGGCAAGGCCCTGACCAACGGACTTAACCCCATTTCAGGGATATGGGCCAAGGAAGAGCTTATCTCACCGGAAGTTTTTGGGCCGGGCATGACTCATTCGACATTTTCTTCCAATCCGCTGGGGACTGCGGCCGGCGTTGCCGTGATGGATCTTATTGAAGGATCGAATTTTGACGTTGATGTCTCCAGGAAGGGGGCCTATTTTCTAAAGAAACTCCAGGCCTTGCAAAAAAAGTATCCTTATATCGGAGAGGTGGATGGCTTGGGGTTGGCCTTGCGCATTGAAATGTGCCAAAAAGACGGGTTCACGCCTAACCGCGCCTTGACGGATACGATCATGAATATAGGTTTAAAAGGCGAACTCCAGGCCGGCGGTAAAAAGCGTGGCCTGGTCCTTGATATCGGCGGTTATTATAAAAATGTCTTCACTTTAGCTCCGTCACTTTACATCACCGAAGAAGAAATTGATTTAGCCACCATGCTTTTCGAAGAAGCCCTCCAAAAAGCTTTAACAGTGTGCCATCCTTAAAAAGTCCTGTGTCTCGCGCCCGCAACGACACTCTCAGTATTTTAACTGATCGCCGTCAAAATGATCCCCAGCGTGATAAGCAGCGTGCCGATTAGTTTGGTATTATTGATTCTTTCGTGGAGGAAAAAATGCGCGGCGATAAGGGCGAAGATGTATTGGATGCTTCCCAGTAAATAGACAAAATTTAAATCACCTGTACTCAGGGCGGCGAACCAGAAGAGCAATCCTATGAGCATAGCAGCGGAACCCATCCAAAGTGTCGGACATCTTAAAACATATCTCAGCACTTGAGCAATCCAAGGTTTTTCGTTAGTTTCTTCAGTAATCAGAAGGTTGGCACCTTTTTTGAAACAAATTTGGCCAACGGTTATCCAGCATTCAGCAATGAAGACGAGGACAAGGGGTTTATTCATGGTTTGGCCCCGGTGGTTTTACTTTTAGAGACAAAATAGATGCCAAGCATGATCAGAACAAGCGACACCCAGCGCATGGGTTTGATGTGCTCATGCAGGAAAAAAACGGCAGCGACCGGTATTAGAATATAGCCGCTTCTGGCCAGGGGAAGGGCGACACTTAAATCTACTTTTGAAAGGATTTTCATCCATAAAAGGAAATTAAAAAGATAGATGGCCAGTCCAATCCAAAACAGGAAAATATGGGGATTGGAAAAATTGGAAAGATGATGGAAAAATGAAGGGACACTGTTTAAAGCAACAAGCCCCAGGCCTTTTTTTATTAATAGTTGGGCCGCTGTGTCCAGAAGGTCATTGACCGCCAGAAACAAGAATATTTTAAGCGTCAGCTGCTTTACTTTTGTGATTTTTTCCATCGTTTGAGTTCCGGGTCGAAATTTTCAAATTTTAGAAGGACGCGTAATAATTTGATGCAAGGGCGCATTATTTTATAACGGACCTTGACATAAAGATAGACCGGTACAAAATCAAATTTAAGCCTGCGCTTGGGCTCATAACCTGTGGCACCCATTTCATAGGTTTTAATGCCACGGGAGATACACCAGTCCATGACTTCTTTAAATTTGACAAAATATAAATGATATTCATGGGCCGGTGTATAGTCGAGTCCCAGATAATAATCAAGCAAAACCCCCTCTGAAACCAGGCAGAACACGAAAGCAATTAATTTACCGTTGAGCCGCCACAAAAAGAATTTCGTCTCTTGGGGCATGTTCTTTGAGATCAGGCGGAAGAAATCCCGGGGGACAATTTCAAAACCCATGTCATGCGTTTCAACGGCCTGGAGGTAGAGATCATAAACTTCATTGAGGGTCTTTTCATCAAGGGCGTTTACGGTATTTGATTCGATTTTAACATTTGAGGCTTTTTTCAGTTTTCTTCGAAAATCATAGCGGCTGGAGCTGCTAAGGGACTTTAAATATTCTTCGAAATTAGAAAAATCCAGGCCCATCCGTGTCATGGGTAAACTATCAATTTTCAAGAACCCATTTTTTAGCATGGGGGTAAAAAGTTTTTCGTAGGACCCATCAAAATCTTTGAAGGCAATGATGGGGGCGTGGATTTTTCGGGCAAGTGATTCCATGCGTTGTTCAATGGCCACCATGATGACTGAAGAGAACTCTGCTAATATGCCCATCTGCCCCTGGCCCATGGGGATCCCGCATACAAGGGCCTTAATGCTAAATAGATCAGGAAAAATTATTTTGATTGCATTCGAAAATTGGCGTAAGGGGCCGTTAATGCTGGTATCCAGGGAATAGTTCACCGTAAAGCAGGGGGCAGCACCAATGAGCTGTTTGCGCTCATAGACCAGGACATAATAAAATGAAAATTGGTCAAAATTTGACTCATCCAGGGTCTTTAGAAAATAATAACCTTCTGGCACACGGGGGAATATTTTGTTCCATTCCTCAGCAGAAACTTCTTCGATTTTCTTGATGACCCGTGTGCGAAGGCGGCTTTTTTTAAATTGGCGGGAAATTTTCATTTTTGCGATTTTCCAGTCATTGCGATCCCGAAGGGTGAAGCAATCTTTTAAAAAGATTGCTTCGTCGCTGAAAAGCACTTCTCGCAATGACGAAAAATAATTCTATCAGTTTGCACAAATAAGGTCAAATTTTTCCAAATTTTTCAATGATAAAGGTTTCAATATTCCCTGTTGCTTGCTCGGCAAACCTGAGATAATATTGCGTTATGGTTTTATTGGTCATAATTACCTTTCTTTCGGCTTTTTTATTGTTTCAAATTGAGCTTGTCATCGCAAAACTATTTCTTCCCAATTACGGCGGCAGTTATCTGGTGTGGGGGGCATGTATTGTTTTTTTTCAGGCCATTTTATTAGGGGGTTACATTTTTGCCCATTCTTTGTTGCGGCGTTTGGGGGCTTCTCTTTATTTAAAGGCCCATTTATGGCTTTTATTTGTCCCCCTTTTATTTTTTCCTTTGCGTGATTTTCATCTTTCGTTCACCAGTGTTTCTTTGCCTTTGGTTTTAGATATATTCTGGCGTTTGACAGTCACTATCGGCCCGGTTTTTTTTGTCCTGTCAACCATGAGCCTGGTGACTCAAAGCTGGCTTGCGGCCTCTCATCTAAAAGGCCGTGAAAATCCTTACGGACTTTACGCGGTGTCCAATTTAGGGTCTTTCGCGGCACTTTTGACCTACCCGTTTGTTTTTGAACAGTATTTGAGCAATACCGAACAATTACAAATATGGCGTGTCTTGTATCTCATTTTAGTGTTTGGTAATTTATTGGCCTGGGGCATGATCAAAACAAATGGACAAAGTTTTCAAGCGAAGGGTGTTTCTGGCGGGAGTCCTGTGAGCAAGAGTCAAATTTTGCGCTGGATTTGCTTAGGCGGAGCGGGTGTGGTCATGTTTTTGTCAGTGACCAATATCATTACCTATGAAGTAGCACCTGTGCCTTTGCTTTGGGTCGTCCCATTGGGGATTTATTTGATGGCTTTTGTGTTAAATTTCAAAAAAAAACCATGGTGTCCGTCGTGGATGGTCCGTTTTGTCGGTCCGGTGATTGGCTTGGGGGCGCAGATGTACTTTTTATCGCAAAAACATTTTTTGCAGGTCCTTGTTGTTATTGCCTTGCTTTGCGGGATTTTATTTATTATTTGCATGTATACCCAGCATCAGTTGGTCCAATCCAGGCCCCTATCAAGTGAAATGATGACCTTGTTTTACGTGATGATATCTCTGGGCGGATTCTTAGGGGGAATACTGACTAGCTGGGTCATCCCCTTGGTTTCAAATACCTTGATCGAATATTTGGTGGGTTTATTGTTGGTGGCCTTGATGGTGCCGCAAGCCCAGGAAAGACAATCAATTTGGAAGCTCTGTTTCAGTGTTTTGTTGGCAGTAGGGGCGTTCTTTTTTTGGCCCCTCTTGGTCAAGGGATATCATTTGTGGTCTTTTGTTTTATTGTGGGCCACGGTGTGGTTTTCATTTTCAGGCCTGGTTTCTGATAAGAAATTTTTTCTGGCTGTTTTGGCCGGGATCATTTTAGCGACACCCCTTCTGGAGTCCATCTGGCAAAATGCCCATTTTATTATTAAGAAAAGGAATTATTATGGGATTTATGAAATTTATGATAATAAGGATGGTGTCAGGATACTGGTGCATGGCACGACCTTGCACGGGATCGAGTTTATCGATAAAGCCAAACGCCAG
>CAYZLU010000061.1:0-9696 GCA_964479285.1 uncultured Planctomycetales bacterium
AGGCCGCTTCCCGTTCCTGAAATCGGAAAATGAATTTATCCAGAAAATTTTGAAAGCAGGTGTCCCGTATCTGGGGATATGTTTGGGTTCCCAGCTCTTAGCCAAGGCGGCTGGTGCCCGTGTGGTCAAGTCCCCGGTCAAGGAAATTGGGTGGTATCGCGTCCAAAAATGTCAATTGGCCAAGAATGATCGCCTGTTCGATGGGTTTTGTGAAGAAACTCCTATTTTCCAATGGCATGGAGATATGTTTCAAATACCTTCTAATGGAGAATTGTTGGCAAGCGCTGACGGTTGTCCCCATCAGGCCTTAAAAGTCGGGAAGAATGCATATGGCTTGCAATTTCACGTAGAAGTCACGGACAAAAGCATCAAGGAGTGGTGTGAAGAATATTGTGAAAACGACCTGCCAGGCCGCGAGGACCACGCCAAGTCCATGATGGAAGATTACTGGAAGTACAAGCAAGCTTTTGACGCCCAGGCAAGAAAGCTGTACCAGAATTTTTTAAATATTATCAACTAGCAATTTAGCAGACCCTTATGCTTAAAAATATTCCCTATTTTTTGCTCGGCGCTCTGTGACAAACTGTATGTTTAAAATATCTTTAGCTCAAATTAATTCGACTGTCGGCGATCTTGCCGGTAATACCCGTAAGATCCTGGAATACACGGCCCAGGCCCAAAAAGCAGGGGCAGGACTTGTGGTTTTTCCAGAGCTTGCCATTTGCGGTTATCCACCGGAAGACCTTCTTCTTAAAAAGCATTTTGTGGCAGATAATATTAAGGCCTTAGATGCGCTGGCAAAGAAGGTCCGGGGAGTGGGCATTATCACGGGTTATGTGGACAGTGACGCGGGCGGAAGGATTTATAATGCTGCGGCTGTTATCATCAACGGTAAATTACATGATGTATACTACAAACGGGAACTGCCTAATTATGGTGTTTTTGATGAGAAGCGGTATTTTTCTTCCGGTCGAAATTCCGGGGTATTGACGATTAATGGCGTCCGGGTCGGCATCAATATCTGTGAAGACATATGGATTGATGGAGCAGTGTATCAAGAACAAGCCAAGGAAGATATTTCTGTGTTGATCAATATTTCTTCATCTCCTTATCAAGCTGGGAAGCTCAAGCAACGCCAGGAATTATTGGCACGCCGTGCCAGGGAAACCAAGAAATACCTGGTGTATGTCAATACAGTCGGAGGTCAGGACGAACTTGTTTTCGATGGAGGTAGCATGGTCATGTCCCCTGAAGGGGATTTGATGGCCAGGGCCACGCAGTTTGAAGAACAATTGCTTTTGGTGTCACTGCGAGCTGAAGGCGAAGCCAATTCAGAAGTGACGGATTTGCCGCCACTTTTGGATGAGCCTGAGGAGATTTACAAAGCACTTGTTTTAGGGACACGCGATTATGCATCCAAAAATGGTTTTAAAAAAGCGGCGCTGGGCCTAAGCGGTGGAGTGGATTCTGCCTTGGTGGCCTGCATTGCCTGTGACGCGTTCGGAAGTGAGAATGTCACAGGCATATCCATGCCAAGCCGCTATAACAGCAAGGCCACCCGCCAGGACGCGCGTTTGTTGGCGAAGAATTTAAAAATGGACTTTAAAGAAATCCCTATCAAGCGGATTTTTTCATCGTATTTGAAGACCATGGCACCCTATTTTACCGGCCTTTCTGCCGATACCACTGAAGAGAATATCCAGGCCCGCATCAGGGGCAATATTTTAATGGCCATGGCCAACAAGTTTGGGGGACTGATCTTGACCACTGGAAATAAAAGCGAAATGGCGGTAGGGTATTGCACGCTTTACGGTGACATGTCTGGAGGCTATGCGGTCATCAAGGATGTTTTTAAGACAAAGGTTTATGAGTTGGCGCGCTATCGTAACAGCGCCTCCAGAGAGCAAGTGATCCCTAAAAGTACACTGCTCAGGGCCCCGTCCGCCGAGTTAAGATTGGATCAAACCGATGAAGAGACCCTGGGGCCTTATGAAGAGCTGGATAAGGTCCTGATGGCCTATATCGAAAACCACGCCTCACCTCAAGACATGGTGGCATCCGGGATGGATGCCAAACTTGTTTCACGGACCATTCATTTGGTGGACATGAATGAGTATAAGAGACGCCAGGCCCCGCCGGGAGTTAAAATCACTCCATGCGCTTTCGGTAAAGACTGGCGTTTACCGATTACCAACAGGTACAAAGAATGAAATTATCCATTGTTATTCCAGCGTATAATGAAGAAGCGACCATTGAAGAGATCATTACCAAGGTCCGTGCCGTGCCATTACCCGGAGGGCTTTCGCGCGAGATGGTGATCATTAATGATGGCTCCAGGGACAGGACCGCGGATATCTTGGGCCGTTATAGCGGACAACAGGACACTGTCATTATCCATCAAAGCAACCAGGGCAAGACAGCCGCTTTATTATCGGGTTTTAAAAATGCCACCGGTGATATCCTGCTGGTCCAGGACGCAGACCTGGAGTACGACCCTGATCAATACGGCAAACTTTTACAACCCATTTTGGACGGGCGGACCGAAGTGGTTTATGGCTCACGCTTTTTAGGACGCATCGACGGAATGGAGCCCGTCAACCGTTGGGCCAATGAAATTTCTAACCGGACATTTAATTTTCTCTATGGCGTTGACTTGACAGACATCAATACCTGTTACAAGGTCTTCACCCGCCGGGCCTGGGAAGGAATGGTCATCACCTCCAGGAACTTCGCGTTTGAGACCGAATTCACGGTGAAACTCTTGCATCGCGGATACACGATTAAAGAGGTGGCCATTGATTACAAAGCCCGGAGCCGTAAGGCAGGCAAGAAAATCAAATGGTCCACTGCCCTGGAAATGTTTTGGCCGATCATTAAACACCGTTTTTTTGCAAGGCCGGATTCTTAAATAGAAAATAAAGGCATGGCATTGTCCAGTCAGCTATCCATTATCATCCCCGTCTATAACGAAGAAGCCACTATTGCTTCTCTCATTGACAAGGTCAGGGCCGTCAGACTTCCTCAGGGAGTTGAGAAAGAAGTCGTTGTAGTCAATGACGGTTCCAATGACAATACTTCCCGCATATTGTCCCGGTACCAAGGTCATGAAAGGATGACCATCGTCCATCAGAGCAACGGGGGAAAAACCGCGGCTTTGCTGATGGGGATCAAGCACGCAAAAGGAGACATTTTTTTGATCCAGGATGCGGATTTAGAGTACGACCCGGCTTTTTATCCAAAGCTCCTAGAGCCTATCTTAAAAGGAGGGGTTGAGGTGGTTTATGGATCACGGTTTTCAGGGAGCATAGAAGGCATGGCACTTATCAATCGTTTGGCCAATATTATTTCCAACTGGACAGTGAACCTCCTTTTTAGGACAAGAATAACAGACATTAATACCTGTTATAAAATGTTTACCCGCCGGGCCTTTGAGGGGATTGTCATTAAAGGAAGCCATTTTGACATGGACGCGGAGATGACCGTTAAATTTATAATGAAAGGGCTTATTATCCATGAGGTCCCCATAGCCTATGTGGCCCGTTCCAGGACAGCAGGCAAGAAAATCAAATGGTCGACTGCGTTGAGATTGTATTGGCAGATTATAAAATACAGGTTTATATAACCATCCCATGGAAACCATCCCAATTTGTTGTTTTTTGTTGATGATTGGCATTTTTGCCGGTCCATGGAGGGAACGTTTTTTGTTGGCAAGTGTATGTTGGGGAGTGTCCGTCCTTTTTGTGACGGAGTTGCTGAGTGCATGGCATGGGTTGGACCGCATGGGGTTGGCAGCCGCCTGGTCGGTAATGCTGATTGTCTTGGGGGTAAGGTGCTGGATTGTAAAACCCAGATTTTTAAGGCATTCCCTTCGCCTAAATCTTGGAAATGCCGTAATTGTTACCTCGGTGTCCGGCATTTTATTGGTGACAGCTGTCATTGCTTATTATGCTGCACCTAATAATTGGGACTCCATGACCTACCATTTGGCCCGCGTCGCCCATTGGGCGCAGGACAAGACAGTGGCCATGTATCCGACCTCTAATTTAAGGCAAATATATTATCCTCCGTGGTCTTCCTATGCCATAACGCAATTTTACATCCTGGCGGGCAGTGACCGTTGGGTGAATTTTATCCAATGGTTTAGTTCTTTAGGCAGTGTGCTAGGGGTGTCCTTGATCGTCGTTCGGCTCAAGGGGAAAACCCAAACGCAGGTTTTGGCAGGTGCCATCGTCGCGACCATACCCATGGGGATTTTGCAGAGCACCAGTACCCAGAACGATTATGTGTTGGCTTTTTGGCTTGTCTGTTTTGTATATTTTGGCCTGGGTCTTTTGCAGGAGGGCAGATGGTTGTACAGCCTGGCCGCCGCCGCGAGTTTAGGTTTGATGGGGCTTGTTAAAGGAACAGGCTATGTTTATGGGTTGCCTTTTTTAATTTGGGTCGCGGTGGGGGGGATTAAGAACCATGGCCGTAAGTTTTTAATCCATATTGCAGCCATCTTGTTGATAGCCGTACTTTTGAACAGCAGTTATTATTTCCGCAATTTTTCTTTGTCGGGATCAATAGTCCCACCTTCGGAATCCGCGAATATCATTGGCAAGCAACTGGACTTGAAAGTGATGACTGCCAATTTTGTTTTAAACCTGGGACTTCATGCAGCCACCGTATGGGACGGGCCTAATCGATGGGTTGAAATGGGCGTTGACCGGGCCCATCATTGGTTAGGCATAGAACAAGGGGATGAACGGGTATGCATGGCACGTGGGATAACATTCAAGATACTAAGCTCTTCTTTTCGTTACCATGAAGATTACGCAGGAAATTTTATCCATACGCTGCTGATCCTGTTTTGTCTGCCGGCAAGCCTCTTCCTGGGGTCCCTGATTTCAAAAGACTGCAGGTACTACGCGTTAGCGTTGCTGGGTGCTGTTCTTTTTTTTGTAATGGTGATAAAATGGTCGCCTTATCATAGCCGGTATCATCTGCCCATATTTGTTTTATTTGCGCCTTTTTTAGCGGTGGTGCTCAGCAGTTGTTTTAGGCCCGGATGGCTTGTTGCCATAGCAATGACACTGATGGTGGCCTCTATTCCCTGGCTGGTCAGCAATAAAAGCCGTCCATTATTGGGCCCAATGAATGTCTTCACGACGCCCCGGATGGACCAATATTTTTTTAACAGTCCAGGAGATATTTCTTATGTTTATGCCTTACTCGCGGCGGCCCAAGTTGATTGCAAACAGATCGGCCTGGTTTTTGGCGGGGATACATGGGAGTATCCCTTGAATGCCATTAGTAAATGGGAGAACCGTGGAGATATTCGTTTCGAACATATTTTTGTAAATAATGATTCCGCTAAGTTGCCTTACCCATTAGGGGCCTTTGATCCCTGCGTCCTTATTAAGAAAGGGGATGAAAGCCCGGATGTTTTAACTTGGCAGGGGCACTTTTTTAGGGAAATAGGACACAAAGGAGCAGTTTTTACCTATTTACGTGTTGATTAATTGACCCAGGGTCAATAAGGAAATTAGAAATGCTTGGCATTCTTCTGGTCATTGATTTAATGGCCCTTGCTTGTGTTGTTTATTCAGTCCGCGGTCAAAGAGAACCCTTAAGAGAAGATGTTCTCATTGGGTTTCTCCTCTGGGGCTCAGGGGTGTTCGTCACTACAGAACTACTGAGCCTTTTTCATGCGATCGGTTTTTGGGAGGTGTTGATTTTCTGGGCAGCGGTCCTGGTGCTTTGCCTGATCATTATATTTTTTCATTCATCCAAAGGACTAAGAACCGTGAGCGCTTTTGACCAATGGCCTTTTTTAGAAAGGGTCTTTTTAAACCGCATAGTGTTCTTTTCGCTCTCTTTAGGCGTAGTGGCCTTGGTCGCCCCTCCCAACACCTATGACGCGATGACCTATCATATGAGCAGGGTCATGCACTGGATACAGGACCATGGCCTGACGTATTACCCGACACATATTCCCCGCCAGTTGTATTATTCGAATTTTCCGGAATATGTAATTTTGCATTTTCAATTGTTGAGCGGAGACGATCATTGGGCCAATTTTGTCCAATGGTCAGCCATGGGCGGGAGTTTGGTCGGGGTCTCTCTGATTGCCAAAGAATTAGGAGCGGCAAGGATGGGGCAGATTTTATCTGCCTTGATCGCCGTTACCCTCCCCATGGGGGTCTTACAGGCGACGAGCACTCAAACGGATTACGTCGTGACTTTATGGATATGTATTTTTATCTATTTCTTTTTGTGCTGGCGCAAGACTTTGGCGTGGGGACATGCTTTATTGGCCGGGGTCAGTTTGGGACTGGCCATAGAAAGTAAAGGAACCTCTTTGATATTCGCGGTGCCGTTTTTAGGCTGGATGCTCATAGAAGTTGTCCGTCGCAAGGACCTTGGAAAATACTGGATGATAGGCCTGGTGGTTTTTTTAGCGTGCATATTTTATGCGGGAAGTTTTTACAGGAATGCTGTTTTTTTCCATGGGAATGCGGCCAAGGTGCTATCAGCAGACGCGGACAGTCTAATTAACACAAGGTTCTGTTGGGAAGGATTGGGGGCCAATATAATACGCAATTGCGGGCTCCATATAATCACTCCTTCAATGAGTGTCAATACAGCCATTGACCAAGACATCTATAAGCTCGCTTCTTTCTTGCACATTGATCTTAACAATCGGGATTGGACCTATATGGGCAGCCCGTTCTCGGTCATTGATTTCAGGGGCAATGAAAATTATTTGGGAAACCCACTGCATTTTTTTCTTTTCGGGGTAGTTTTAGTACTGTTCGCAAGTCGTTCCCAATTCCGAAATCGTGATGCTGGATTTTATTTAGTAGCTTGCATTCTGGGCTGGCTCGCGTTTAATGTTGTCCTTAAGTGGCAGCCTTTCCATTCACGGTTTCATTTGCCGATGTTTGTCATGTTTGCCCCTATAGCCGGGTTTGTCATGGAACGGATCAAGATAAGCTGGGTCGTTTCAGGGACAATGGGTGCGCTTTTTTTGTCCGCATGGGTAATTGTCTTAGTCAACGTATCAAAGCCAATCATCAGTACGTTGAGTATTTTTTACCCACAGAACAGGGATTTTCTCCATTTCATGATGGCAAATTCCCCACAATCTACATACCTTGAGTATGAAGGGATAGCAGGCGTTCTAAAAAAAATGGAATGCAGGAATATTGGCCTGATCATGGGACCTGACGAGAATGAATACTTATTATGGACTGTCCTTAATCCAACAGCTGACCCTGCGGTGCGCATAGAAAGCGTGCTGGTGAACAATGCTTCAGCAGCGTTGAAATATCCTCTGGGTGATTTTATACCGGATGTCATTATTGCCATCAATGATGATCGCACCGTGGTCAATTGGGAAAACAATAATTACCAGATGGTTTGGCATAATCAGGCGGAAGGGAAAAAAGTCAGTATTCTTCTTAAGAGCCCGTGATAGAATCCCTTTATGAATAAAATCACCATTATTATACCTGCCAAAGATGAAGAAAAAAGACTGCCGGTTTTTTTAAGGACAGTCATTGATTATTGCCAGAAGTCTTCTCATTCTTATGACATTATTGTGGTTAATGACGGGAGTAAAGACCAAACGGCCAAAACAGCTTTGTCTTTTCAAAAAACATTTTCTTTGCTGAAAGTGATCAGCCTTGAACGTAACCATGGGAAGGGTTATGCCGTCAAACAGGGGTTTTTAGCGGCGCAAGGGGATATAGTATTGTTCCTGGATGCCGATGGATCTACCGGGCCGCAGGAAATTGAGCGTCATCTCCACCTGTTTAAGGAGGGGTATGATATTGTCATCGGTTCCAGGGTCTTGACAGACGGAGAATCCCAGGTCAAGACATTGTCTTATAGGAAATGGATGGGGACTATTTTTAATTTCCTGGTTTCGCGCCTGCTAATTAAGGGCATCAAAGATACCCAATGCGGTTTTAAAATGTTCCGTGCCTCGAATGTTCCGGCATTATTTGGGGACCTTCGCCTGGAAGGCTTTGGTTTCGATTTAGAAGTCCTGTATTTGGCCCAAAAAATGAATTTACGCATCAAGGAAGTCGCCGTTAACTGGACGCATGTGGACGGCAGCAAGATCAGTATTTTCAAGGATTCTTTGAGGATGTTTTGGAACATCATCCAAATCAGGAATTGGCACTAGATGAACAATTGGCAGGGGCGGGTAATTCTTTTTTTTATAGTTGGAGTCGGGGTTTTTTTGTCCCTGCGTTATACCACAAGTCATTTTAAATCAGACCGGCAAGTCATTCTTTTAAATACCACCCGCCCGGATTTTGATAAACTTCTTGATCTTGAAAAACAACCTTCAGCGGGCTTCCCCAGAGTCCGTTTGCGGGAATATTTTGATTATTTTCGCTTAGTGAATGAAACAATGCCTGATAATAGTGACGGGATGTTAATCTTGGGGTATCTTTATGCCATTACCGGCAATAAGGCTCAAGCCAGCGTCTTGTTAAAAGAAGCCTATCGTTTGGACCCGCAGTTTTTTTTCATAGAATATGATCTGGCAATTGTTTATTTTGAACATGGCGATTATGCACAAAGCATTGACCTATTACAAAAAGCGCTGGCGATGGCGCCAGAGCTCACATTAAAGCACATGGCTGATTCAATCATTTACAGGCAATTCTTTTCATCGATGAAGGACAGCCGCGGTATCATTGTTGATTTACAGCAGGCGTACCATGATGCCTACGTCCTTCTTATGGAGTCACAGGCAAAACAAAAAGGTTTACAAGGAGATAATGTTGGTCCCCAAGTTTATGCGCATATTATGTGAGTCGCCGGACGAAACAGCGTCTAACCAGCTTTATTTTTTTGCGGCATTAGGTATCTTTATGTTGTTGGCCGTATTTTTTTATGCCCCCTGGGGGATGGATTGGGGGGTATATGGAAAAGATGATTGGGATGAACTGGTTTTTCTGCATGCGGTGCCTGCCTGGACAATTAGATATTTTCACCAATCCCCACTTTGGGACCCTTACTTGCTGGGTGGTTCTTCTTTAATCGGAAACCCGCAAAACCCTTCGCCCCTTTCGTTGACATTCTTGTTGTCCTTGCTGGCTGGCCCTTTGGCAGGCATCAAGATGGGGAACATTCTAAATGCTGTTATTGGTATGGCAGGGATGTATGTGCTGATGGGGTACTTGAACACCCTATGGATCGCGCGCGTCTTGGCGGCGGTTGTCTTGGCGTTAAATGGTGCGGTGATATACCACGTTTCACAAGGCCAGTTTATGTGGATGTTGACGATGTATTGGCCGTGGATACTTTTTTTCTATCTTAAAGGCTTGAATGAACGATCGTGGATGTATCTTGCAGCGCTTATCCTGAGCTTACAATTTTGGGGCGGGGCAACGTATCCTTTCGCGTTTGATCTATTGGTCCTTGGCTTGTTGACGCTATTTTTTGCTTTGCAGGATAAAAAGGCCGGGTATCTGCTGCGTTTTGCCGAGATGATGGGAGCTTTCGTTGTATTTTCAGCCCCAAGATTGTTTATGGTGATGGAAACCCTTTACAGGTTCCCGCGGGTGACGGTCAATGAAGACACACAAGTCCCTTGGAGTATTTTTTATTACGCATTTCTTTGCCGTGACCAGGTCAATAATCATATTGCTGGTTTAAAGATCGATGAATTCTCCGCGTATGTCGGTTTTATTCCCT
>CAYZLU010000062.1:0-9695 GCA_964479285.1 uncultured Planctomycetales bacterium
TACTCCTGCAAGAAGCTCTTGCCAAAACGCCGACTGGGAAATCTCTCAAGGATGCGGGGTTTCAAAATTTGCAACTGAAAGTGGATATAGGAAAACATCATGAAATTATTTTAACGGGTGTGGAAGCTTTGGTTAAGATTTTGGCTGATGAGACTTCCCATGTGTCTGTTCATGAAAGGTATAAGCATATTTTTACTATTAAGTACATTATAAGTGCCCGCAAAATGCCCGCTAAACCACGGGACAGGGCCCAATTGGTCCATCGAGTTGGAGATCCAGCGATGAGGTCATCTGATAAGCAATATGATAAGGTGATTGTTTCTGACCATGTCTTTGAGGGCGTTCGTCGATTGACAGAAGAAGCCGGCAGAATAATGTTGGAAGTCAAAAGGGAAGGGATAAAAGAAGGACAGAAAGAGGACGGATCATCAGTCACAGAGGCAGACACAAGAATACAGGACCTTTTAGATGAAGGGCTGCTTGGATTGATTCCAGATTCTGTTGTCATTGGAGAAGAAAGTTTTACGGCCGCGATGATTGAAAAGGCAAAGAGTTCCCGATTTGTCTGGGTTGTAGATCCTATTGATGGGACAAAGAATTATGCTGGGGGAGGGACAAAGTATTGCATTGCTGTTCTTTTATTAGACCATGGTAATCCTGTTTATTCCACGATATTGGCGCCGGAATATGATCCGGACAAACAGCGAGAGGGAGGGTCTCGTTGGGAGGCTTTTGCCGGTAAACCAGGAGTTTATTACAACGGTGAACAGCTTCCTGTTTTAGATGAAGGCAAGTCGCTTGAAGGCTCGCATGTTGCTTTTTTTGAGGGCCCTCAATTTCAGCCTCCACGATATCATGAAATGATCAAGGAAGCGGCAAAGATCAGCACTGTTTATCCAGCTGGGCCAGCTGGCTTTATAAATATGATAGAAGTTGTTACAAGCAACAAATTTCATGGCCATGCAAATGTTTTTCTAAGATCTTCGAAGGTTCCGCCATGGGACATTCTTCAAGGGATATTCCTGGTGTTGAAAGCGGGTGGCCGTGCAGCTTATGTCGATGGTAAAGAGGTTTTTCCGGTAAATTGGGACCTCCTTCAATCCGTGGGGAACAACACATTTTTGCCGGCAGCCATAATGGGCACGTCAAAAGCTGTTGAGGGGGCATTGAAGTTGGTTGGGTATGCAGAGGACCCGGCGATGAAGACCAATGGATCAGAAAAAGGTGGTATTGA
The DNA here is from genome assembly GCA_964479285.1 of uncultured Planctomycetales bacterium. Classification (GTDB taxonomy): domain Bacteria; phylum Omnitrophota; class Gorgyraeia; order Zapsychrales; family Fredricksoniimonadaceae; genus JABDGZ01. The sequence goes on from CAYZLU010000062.1 coordinate 1,235, forward strand.
TTTGACACCTGCGAAGATGGATTTACAGACAAAAACAGATTCCTCATCTTTGGCCCAGGATGATAAAGGGATTGGAATTCGATTCAATCTCGATCCTGCCATGTTTCAACAATTGCAAGATGCTCCTGGATTTGTACCGGTCATCATTAGCGTTCAGCCGTTAAAGGACTTAAATTCATTTTTGGGCATTGTCAACCATCTGTAACAGAATTGTTGACAATCATTCTTTTTTCTGTGATATTCATTTGATATGGAACGCTTATTTTATACAGAAATAACTCAGAAAAGTTTAGAAGGGCAAGAGTTGGATAATGCCGCTTGCGTACGGATTTTGTCTGATGCCACGCTTGAAATTTTGCCGCTCTTGGATGCCGCGTACCAGGTGCGTAAGGCCTATTTTGGTCGGGAAGTGCGGGTGCATATCCTTAATAATGCCCAAAATGGCCATTGCCAGGAAGATTGCCATTATTGCGCGCAGGCCAAATCATCAACAGCTGACATTGAAGAATACGGCATGAAATCCGATGAGGAAATGCTGCAGGAGGCCCGCCAGGCATATTCCAAAGGTGCGTCGTGCTATTGCATGGTTTTTGCCGGTCGGGCAGCTTCACAATCACGTATTGACCGTTTGAAACGTATCCTGGCCCAAATCAAAATTGAGTTTCCTGATAAAGAAATTTGTGTCTCCACCGGTTTTGTTTCCAATGAAGGGGCAGTACAATTAAAAAAAGCTGGCCTGGATCGCCTGAATCATAATTTGAATACATCAGAGGCCCATTATCCACAGATTTGTACGACCCATACCTTTGCTGACCGGCTTAATACAGTGCTGGCAGCTAAAAGTGCCGGGCTTAAAGTATGTTCCGGAATGATCGTGGGCATGGGAGAAATGCACGCGGACATTATTGATGTGGCCAAACGTTTGCGGGCTTTGAAGGCAGAATCTATTCCGGTCAATTTGCTGGTACCGATTGAGGGAAATGTTCTGTCACCTGAGGAATCAAATTTAAACCCGGATTTTATTTTAAGGACCCTGTGTCTGTTCCGGTTTTTAAACCCTTCAGCGGAAATCAGGGTGGCTGCCGGACGGGAACTGCATTTGCGTTCGATGGAAGTGATGGCTTTATATCCTGCAAATTCTCTATTTTTGCAAGGTTATTTAAATGCGAAGGGCACATCCAATGCCCGCACACTGCGCATGATCCAGGATGCGGGATTCAGTATAAAATCTGAAATTGATTTGGATGGACTTTTAAAAGAACAAGCTCTTCAACAAGATTTTCTTAGTGACGGCTCTAAGGCTTTATTAAAAACCCTTAAAGAGTTACGTCCCGCGATATAGCAATTTCGCTTTTTTCTTGCCAAACCTTTTCATAGTGCTATAGTAATAAAAACCTGTTATTTTTTCTCTAACTCCATTATTTTCTATAAGGTAGGTTATTATGTCGCTCGAAAAACGTCCAGTCACAAGGTTTGAATTACTCATGGATGCCGGTACAGGCGCCCAGAAAGCAGGGGACATCCTGCTTGGGGCTTTTGTGGGCATGGGGCAATATGTTTATGTGGAGCCGATGATCCCTGCGGAAATTTCTCCACCCGCCCGCAGCCGTCCGGCTTTATCAGGGGTCATTATCCGCCTGGCGGATTTTGATGTCACCAATATCGGCAATGATACGGACTTGATCCTGGCCGCACATGAAATTGTGCTGGATCGCCGTTTGGATGATAATGAATTCAATGTCAACGCCAAGATTTTATTGGACATGGGAGACCAGGAAGCCAACCCCGATTCCTATGAAATGGTGCTTAAGCGATGCACCAAGCTGGGGCTTAGTGTCATCCCTTTTAGTGTTGACCCTGAATCCCAGACCATTGTCAAAGAGCTTGGCGGTAAAGGGCAGAATTTACATTACCTGGGTATGTTGTCGTATATTTACAATATGGACGAGGAAATTGTCCAAAAAGAGATCATAAAAACCTTCGGCAAGAAACTCAAAGAAGATATCATGGCCAAAAACATCACCTTGTACCATAACGGTTATCAATTGGCCAAGGAAAAAGTGATATTTCGTTTTGAGGTCGAGAGCCATAAACGTCAAGGGGAGCAGATACTCATCGACGGCAATACGTCCATGAGTATGGGAATCATCGATTCAGGGATAAGGTTGTATTCCGGATATCCCATCACACCGGCGTCGTCTATTATGCATACCTTGGCCAAGAATTTTCCAGCTTACGGCGGTGTGGTGCACCAGGCGGAAGATGAGATTGCGGCCATCGGCACTGCGGTCGGTTCTTATTATGCCGGAATGCCTGCGGTGACTGCGACTTCAGGCCCTGGGTTGTCATTGAAACAGGAATTCATTGGTTTTGCCACGGCAGCGGAAATACCTTTGATCTTGATAGATGTCCAGCGTTCAGGCCCATCGACGGGTATGCCAACCAAGACCGAGCAGTCGGACCTGTTGGCGGCCCTGTGCGGCAGTCATGGGGATTATACCAAGGTCATTATCAGTGTTTCCAATGTTATTGACTGCTTCTACGCGCCACATCTGGCCCGCTATCTGACGGAAAAATTGCGGGTGCCGGTGTTTATCCTAAGCGATTTTCAAACGGCCAATAGTTATAAAGTGGTTGCCAAATTCCCTTTGGCCCAGATGAAAAATGTGGATGATATTCCTGATTTTGTCTTTGACCGTTTTCATATGAAACGTTTGGCCGGCCCCATCCAAATGGTCCGCACCCAGCAAACTTCGCCTGGTACAGAAGGCGGTATGCGCCGTATCACCGGGCTTAATACTGATGAGAACGGTAAGGTCAATTATTTTTCTGACCACCATCAGCGTTCCCATATAGTGCGCAATGAAAAAATCCATCATGTCCGCCGGGCGTTGACAATACCGGAAATGTTTGGCAAGGATACGAATGAAATTTTAATCGTGGGTTGGGGATCGACCCGCGGTGCCATTGAAGAAGCCATTAGCATTTGCGAAAAAAATGGCGTGCCTGCATCAGGCATGCATTTCAGGGTGGTGTATCCTTTGCCATTGATGCTTAAAGATATTTTCGCAAAATTTAAAAAGGTGATGACGGTGGAGGTCGCTTACGGTGATATGATTAAACCTTCACCCCTGGCCTTATTATTAAGAACAGAAACCCTGGTGGACATCCATCCGCTGCTTGCCGAAGCGACCGGCCGGCCGGTGCGTCCCAGGATTATTATGAAAAAGATTCAGGAGATACTCAAATGACGACCGATACATTATCTAAACCGGCCCCTGTGCCGATAACCATTAAAGAATTAAACACTGAAAATCCACGCTGGTGCGCCGGTTGCGGGGATTTTGGCATCATTATGGGTTTAAAACGTTTCATTGTTGACCGCCAGTTGGCGCCTGCCCAAACAGTCAATGTTTCGGGTATTGGCTGCTCAGGACGCGCGCCGAATTATTTTAATACCTATGGCGTGCACTCCATTCATGGCCGCCCGATACCCATTGCTTTAGGCGTGGCCTTGGCCCGTCCCGACTTGAATTTATTTGTGCACGCGGGCGATGGGGACACTTTAAGTATCGGAGGCAATCATTTGATCCATGGTATCAACAAGAATTTTAAATGTGTATTTTTGATGTATGACAATGAAGTATACGCATTGACAAAGAACCAAACGTCTCCCACAACACGACGGGACCATCCGACCAACACACAGCCCCAAGGCTCATTTTTGAACCCTTTAAACCCCATCACCGTAGCATTAGGGCTGGGCGCGTCTTTCGTGGCGTCAACCGCGGACTGGATCCCAGACCATTTGACCAATACCATGAAAACGGCCTTTGACCACCCGGGGTTTGCTTTTGTGCATATTTCCCAGCGTTGCCCGCATTTTGACCCGAATAATTTTGACCATAAGAATTCAAATTGGTTTTCATTCTTAAAACACCCCAATGGCATTGACCCGGACCGTCGTCTGGCAGACAAAGCAGAGGTCCTTGAACATGACCCTTCAAATTTGGCCCAGGCATTTCAGTACGGGGCAGCTGACCGCCGGTATTTTGGGTTATTCTTTCAAAATAAAAACAAACCGCGTTACGATGATATCCTGCACAACCTGGTGGACAAAGCTGTCAAAAAGGATCCGTCGAAAATCCTGGACAGTTTTTTAGTCTAACATAATAATTCCTCCCCCTTGACGGGGGAGGGAATTTAATTTTTTATGGAAAATCTCATCATTATCGGTTCCGGACCCGCAGGTCATACCGCGGCCATTTATGCCGCCCGGGCCAGGTTAAATCCTTTGATGTTTGAAGGCATGTTCGCGGCGTGTGTTGCCGCAGGCGGACAGTTGACAACCACCACTGAAGTGGAAAATTATCCCGGATTCTTAGAGATTTCTGGCCCTCTTTTAATGGACAAGATGCGTTCACAATCGTTGCATTGTGGGACCCGTATTGCCACTGAAACTGTTGATAAGGTGGATCTTTCTCAACGGCCTTTTAAAGTCTGGGCCGCGGGAAAGGAATACCAGGCTAAGGCCTTGATTATTGCTACTGGTGCTACTGCCAAACGCATGCATCTTCCTCGGGAAGAAAATTTATGGCAGAAGGGCATATCCGCTTGCGCAGTTTGTGATGGTGCATTGCCGTTCTTTCGCGACAAGGTACTGGCTGTCATTGGGGGTGGTGATTCTGCTGTTGAAGAGGCCACGTATTTAACAAAATTTGCTTCTAAAGTCCTGATGATCGTACGCCGTGATGTGCTGCGCGCTTCAAAGGTCATGCAAGAGCGGGCCAAAAATAACCCCAAAATTGAAATCATGTTCAACACTGTCCCTTTGGAAGTTTTGGGGGACAACAGTGTTTCCGGTTTAAAGATTAAAAATGCTCTTACTAATGCTGAAACCACCTTGTCCATTGGCGGTTTGTTTTACGCCATCGGGCATTTACCCAATACAGCATTTTTGGAAGGTCAATTGGAATTGGATGAAACAGGGTATGTCAAAACCAGGCCAGGTAGCACCAAAACCAATGTTGAAGGTGTCTTCGCCGCCGGAGATGTGCAGGACAAAATCTACCGCCAGGCTATCACATCCGCTGGCACCGGCTGCATGGCCGCGCTGGATGCCGAACATTTTTTAAGTGACGTGAGCTAATGATTACCATCAGAAAATCCCAAGACCGCGGCCATGCCCAACATGGTTGGCTTGACAGCTATCATTCATTTTCTTTTGCGGATTATTACGATCCAAAATGGATGGGCTTTCGTTCCCTGCGTGTGATCAATGAAGACCGTGTGGCACCGGCCCAGGGTTTTGGTTCTCATCCGCACCGTGACATGGAAATCATCACCTATGTTTTATCAGGCCAATTAAAACATAAAGATAGCATGGGCAATGAAGGGACCATTAGCCCTGGCGAAATCCAAAAGATGAGTGCCGGCACAGGTGTTGTTCACAGTGAATTTAACGCGTCATCTAAAGAAGAGGTCCATTTGCTGCAAATTTGGATCGTGCCAGAGGTCAAGGACCTTAAACCTGCTTATGAACAAAATCTATTGCCACCAGACCAACAAAATAGTTTACATGCTTTCCCATTGGTTATTCATCAGGATGCAAAAGTCTTTCGAGGTCGGCTTTCTAAAGGCCATGAATTATCCTATAAGCTAGGCAAAGACCGCGGTGCATGGGTACAAATGATTTCCGGTTCGCTGTCAATCAACGCGACTCATTTAGAGGCCGGGGACGCCGCATTGATTGAAAAAGAAATTGATCTGCAGCTCACATTCCGCAATGGCAAAACTTTAATGCGTCGAAGTGATGCGGTTTTTTGTGAATTTTTGTTTTTTGATTTGAAATAGCTCCTGCTTTCCGTTAATATGAAACTGCTTCAAGAAACGAGAGATTGTTTCATCGCTAATAAAGTATCCGCCTTTGCCTTACCCAAGGGCCTTTTTACTGAGATTTTTCCCCATGACAATCAATTTTAAAGATAAAACATTGCAAGAATATTTAGACCAACTTTCCCGCCGAGAACCTGTGCCTGGGGGCGGTTCGGCAGCGGCGTTGACCGCGGCCATGGCGGTGGGGTTGATTTCCATGGTGACCAACTATTCTATTGGCCGTAAATCCAATACAAAGGCCGTGGATAAACGGTTGGCCAAAATGTTGGAACAATGTGAGCCTATCCGTCTCAGATTGCTAGAATTGACCAGCCTTGACAGCGAGGCGTATTTAAAAGTTTCTGCGGCCCGTTCTTTGGATAAAAAGGCCCAGGTACAAGCGTCTCGTGAAGCCCGTGCCGTGCCTTTAGAGGTATGTAAACTGTGTTACATGGCCGTCCAATTAACCCCTTATCTGGCTGAAAAGGGCAATCCCTATCTGCTATCAGATGTGGAAGTTGCCCTGGAGCTTTTAATATCTGCCTTTAATGGCGCCAGAATCATGGTGAGGATCAATTCATGAGCGCACACATTCTCGATGGAAAAGTATTGGCTTCCCAGCTTAAAGAACGGCTGATTGAAGAAATAAGGCTATTGAGGAGTTCTGCCCGGGAAATACCCAGGATTTTCAGTATCGTGGTGGGTAATGATCCTGCCAGTCTTTCTTACGCGGCGTCCCAGCAAAAGACCGCACAAAGTGTTGGGATCCATTTTGAATTGCAGAATTTTAAGGCGGACAGCTCCCAGGAAGATGTGTTAAATTTGATCAGTGAATTAAACAGTTATGATCATGTCCATGGCATCATTGTCAATAAGCCCTTGCCAGCGCACATGAATTTCAAGACCATTATTAACGCCATAGCCCCCTACAAAGACATTGAAGGGATGAATTTGACGAATTTCGGGCTTTTGTTAATGGGGGAAGACGGGATTTTTCCCTGTACGCCGGCAGCGGCATTGGAATTGTTAAAATCTTCTGGTGTCAGTTTAAAAGGAAAACACGCGATCGTGATAGGCCGTTCTGAAATTGTAGGAAAGCCTGTCGCCCTCTTGCTGCTCAGGGAAGACATGACAGTGACGATCTGTCATTCAAAAACCATTGATCTTCCTTTTGTCGTGCATGACGCTGATGTGGTGATTGCCGCCTTGGGAAAACCTAATTTTGTCAAGGGTGAATGGGTCAAGAATGGTGCCATTGTGATCGATGTGGGGATCAATCAAGTGGATGGTAAACTCGTCGGTGATGTCGATTTTTCTTCGGTCTTGGAAAAGGCCTCTTATATCACGCCGGTACCTGGGGGGGTTGGCCCTGTGACATCGGTCATGCTCATGAATAATGCCGTTAAGGCTTTTAAATTACAAATCTCGAAGTAACCTTGCGAAGCCCGGCACATTTGGGCCATTTTATGAAAACCCTTGTTGTTGGAAATTCTTTAGACGTAATTCCCATTATTGAAAATATTCTAAGTCGCGGCAAAGATGAGCAGGTGACACTCTTTACGACCGAGGGTGTTTTACCTTATGACCGTTCACTCCTGCCTACGCTGGTCGCTGCTGCGACCAACGACCGCCATATTTACAAAACTGCGGAGATTTTTTTAGCGGCCTATCATCCTGAAGTGGTGACTACAGAAAATTTGGCACGCATCAGTGTCAAGCGCAGGTATTTGACGACCGAGAAAAAAACACAGATCGAATATGACCGTTTGGTGGTGGTGGATACCGGGCATTTGATCCTGCCTAATGTCCGCGGACACCAAAGAACAGGTGTTTTTGATTGCTGGCGTATTTCTTCCATTAAAGCGATAAAAAAGCATTTGCCTTTCACGGACAGTGCAGCGGTCGTTGTTTCCAACGTACAAGGTCTGAACATGGCCTGTGCTTTAAGCCAATTGAAAAAAGAAGTGACGGTGATCACGCCAAAGCTGGGCCTTTTGCCTGATGTTCTTGATGAAGAAACAGGCCTCTTGCTCAAACAAATTCTTGAGGGCAAGGGGATACGTGTCATGAGTGAAAATGCGATCGAAGAAATCTTAGGAGATGTAGATGTCAAGGCTGTTAAACTTAAGTCAGGCAAGGTCCTGGCCTGCGATACAGTTGTTTTTGATGAGGCCAGGGTGGACATACGCATGCTTTCTGAACCTACCCTGACTGACCAGGACCAAATCGCCATCGAAGCTAGTTTCAGGCCGCCTGTATTGCCGTTTGCGCCTGTCAATTTCGGTCTTGATGTTTTTGACGGTTTTTACGCCGGTTGGACAAAATTGCCCGAAGGCGGCCGGGAATATTTGAAATTTGACGGCCCTCAAAATATCTACAAAAAAATTTATGCTCACGGTGACCATCTGGTCGGTACAGTTGTTTTCAACGCGCCCCAGGACAATGAACGTCTCTTGGGAATGATCCAGCGCCAAGATAATATCACCGGAAAAGAAGAAGAAATTATCTAAATTAAATTCTAAACCCTAAATTCTAAATAACGCCAGTTCGACATAAGAATTGAAAATCATTTTCTTCAAACACGGCT
>CAYZLU010000063.1:0-9672 GCA_964479285.1 uncultured Planctomycetales bacterium
TAGGCCAGACTATCACTGCCAAGGGCCCGGAGCTTCTCGCCAAGGAAATACCGATTGAAGACCGGATCGCGGACCTTAAAACAAAACTCGGGTCCCAAAAACGCCCGAAGGTCTTTGTCCAGGTCGGTGAGAGCCACGTTGGGCAACTCACCTACGACCCCGCTGCCCAGACAGAACTCATTTATTTCCTTAAAGAAACAGGTTTTGAGGTCATCGACCCTGACAAAGGCAACAAGGCTGACGCCGATGTGGTCATCAGCGGACAAGGGTTCAGCGAATTTGCCCTGCGTATAGGAAATCTGGTCAGCGTCAAGGCCAGACTTGAATTAAAGGCCACGGAGAAAAACAGTGACCGCATTATTGCCAACGACCGTGCGACTACCGTCAAGGTGGACCTGAGTGAACAGATCGCAGGCAAAAATGCCCTGCAAGAAGCAGCAGCGATCCTGGCGGAACGCATGCTCCCAAAGTTGGTGCAATGATCCTTGGGGACCCTGCATGATATTACCTGGTATGCTGCGTAAACCGACGATGTCCACTCGTATCCTGTGTATTGCCGTTGCCGCTTGCTTGACCGTCATATTGAAAATGCCAGCACAGGCCCAAGAGCAGAAACTTTCCCTTGCCATTATTTCCGGGGAAGGCCCGCGTGAACCCAACCCGGATAACATAGCACTGCTGGAAGTTGCCCTCTCGCGGCGACCGGGACTTGCACTTGTTGAACGTTCCCAAATCCAAGACATCCTTCGTGAACTCTCATTGTCCGCAGGAGGTTTCTTTGACCCCAGCCAATCACCCCGTCTAGGGCACATCCTGGGGGCCCAGATATTGATCTTCGTGGAAAAGATGCCGTCTCCAAATGGTCCCATCGACCGTTACAGGTTGGTGGAGAGCAAGACGGGCATCGTCATAAACACCTTATTTGAGGACGAGAAGGTGGCAAATGACATCACTTTGATCGTTCAAACCATTGGCCAAGGGCTGCAAAAACTCCTGGTACCACCTAATCAACGGTACTACATCGGGGTCCTGGACGTAAGGAACACGGAACCTGGCATTGCTCTCGATGGAAAAGCTGAAGCTTTAAAAATGTTCCTTGCCAATGACATGGCCCTGTCACCAAATATTTTTGTCCTTGACCGTGAACATCTGCAACACCTTCAGGAAGAAAAGACCCTGAGCAATAATGACCTTGACCTCAAGGCATCCACCTACCTCATCGAAGGCGGCATCCGTCACAGCTATGAAGGCCAAACACTTTTAGTCCAACTTTTCTTGCACAAAATGGATGGAACAGGTGCACAACAGATCGATGTGCAAGTCCCCTCTGATGATATCCTGACTACCAGGTACATCCTTCGGCAGCGGATTTTGGAACTACTAAATGCGAAAGCAGTGGAAAAAATCCCTGACAACAAACAAATGGAAAGCGTAATGTTCCTCAAGCAGGTCGCGCCATTGATTCTTTCCGGGAAATACGAAGATGCTGTCAGGTCCGCGGAAGTCGCCTATGCCTTACAACCCGGCCGGGAAACCACTTTTTGGGCCAGCCGCGCTTGGTATTCATTAGGCCAGGATTTGCTGCAGCAAATGAACAAAAGCGTGGACACCCATTCTCTGGTCCTCCAAGAACGCATGCAACGCGCAAGCTATATACAGCGGGATTTCTTGCCTATTCTGACAAATATGGAATTTTGGCACAAGACTAATCCACAGGACCAGGGTACTCCCACGCAAAACAAACAAACTGCAGGGCAAACCCTTAACCTCAATGTTAAAGAACAGTGGAAAAACACCGTCGGTGAAATAAAGGTCCCTTACGACAAAAAAGAGCGCCTGATCAAGGTACTCCTGCGGGCCGTCCAGCTGGCCCAAGAATTCACGGACCGTTATGTCCGGGACTTTACAACTGGGCAAATTTTTGAAGTCCCGATGCCAGATCCGCTCGCCAGCCTACAGGATGAAGATCCGCTTTGGGCCCTGCATTTCCCGCAGTGCGAAGATGAACCAAGAATCCATGAAATACAGGACAATTTAATCACAGCCGAGACATCACTTCTCGCTGCGCAGCGTAAATTCTACCTGGGGCTCTCTGACAAGAACGCTTATGCCGTTGTTAGCTATTGGAAAACTTGGCAACATGAGGGCCATACCATCCTTAACCTCTCTCATGGCTCCAGCCTGGATTTTTATCAAAACTTGGTCGGGGCATTTCAAGAAAATCCATCCAATTTCCCAACCGAAAAGATCATCGGGTTCTGGGACGCAATCCGTCTTCCCCCTGACATGCCGCTGCCCCCCGCGACAATCTCTTTCTTCAAAGATCTGTCCCTTAACAGCGACCCGTTTCTTAAGATGACTGCCGGCCGCATGCTTATGCGTGTCGACCCTAAAGCCTACGCTGGTGAGATACTCAAAGCTTATATAGAGTTGCAAAAAAACACCAAAACGACATCAACGGAATTGTCCGCGTTCTTTGCTGATTTTCTGGCCCTCCCGGTAAACTATTTGGCGGTCTACGACAAGGACACGCTCCTTTCCCTGGCCGGGGACATCATCAGACCTGTACTAAAATCAAACAATGCCCGGCGTCTGACCGCATGGCGAAGCGTGTTGTGGCCTTACATCAACGCCCTCAGTCAATCCAATGACAAAACATTGGCGCTGGGCCTTATTGCACAATGTCAGGAGATTCTAAATGCAGTCTCCATCAAGGATGCATCCAACCCAATGAACCGCCTGAGGGCTGAGCTGGACTTAAAGCTCGTTTGGCTCGGAGCAAAAAATGAAGCAGACCCTTCATTCCATCATTTCTTTGATGACCCCATGGTCCCATCATACTTGAGGCAAAGGGCAGAGATTGAACCACCCCGTCCTGATGGACCATTGGACCTCTTTGGCTTCCCAAACCTTGACTTGGTCTACGGAAAAAAGTATCAATCAACAATCAGCCGGCGCTCGGAAACATGGTCTATGACAGGCGGAGGGAAAACTTTCGAACAGACCATTGACAGAGATGTGGATGCAGAAGGCAATGAATTCTTTTCAATCCACACCATCAAAGCACAATTACCCCACGCAGACAACCGGCTCATCTGGGCCGGATACGAAGTAAAAAAAATGGATTTTAGAATGAATGGCTCTGCCGATACGCACCTTCTTATTGACGGTGATTCACTCTACGAAATCATCCCGTACAGGACAGCTAAAGCGACCAACCTCAAAGCCTACAGGTATTCTCTCTCGTCACCACGGGTCAAAAACTTTATAGGAACTGCCCACGCGCCAACCATTGAGGACGGCACTGCTATTACCATAGCCTCCATGACCATTGGTGAGAACCAGCTTTTTGTAGGCACGACCGCGGGTATTTTTATCTTTCCAGCATCAGCTTCCCTGCCGATCAATGATGCACCCTATGTCCCTTACTCAAATATGACAAGCCTGGCACCCCCAATACCAGTACCGACCAATGAAGAAGGCCAGATCATCCGGCTTGATGAGGAAAAAGGACTTCCGGACAATCGGGTCCTTTCGCTCGCCTATTTAAACAAAAAACTCTACATTGCCATCGGCCCTACCGAAGGCGCCTCGACTTCACTGCATGGCGTATCAGGACTCCTGTCCTATGACCTGGAGTCAAAAACATACAAAATCCTGGCCTCCAGCCGTTCCTTAAACGGTCGGGGACCGCTTGAAGCCGAGGGCCCATACCAAATCAACGCCATCCTCCCAGACATGCCTCGAAACTGTCTGTGGATGGCGGTTGGCGGTAACCAGTCACTAAATGGCATCTGGCGTTATGACCTAGGCACGGAAATGATTACGCAGGTCATTAAGGAAGACCTTTCTGTCCTTGACATGCAATGGTCATCCCATAAAATCCTGTATACGTTATTCCAATCAGGTTGGAGCATGTTCGATCCTGATAGCAAGATAAAAACGTGGATGATGGGATATACTATTTCGCCATGGACCGGGGACAACCCGCCGCTAGCTCCGAGAGGCATTCAAGACCAACCCTTATATGGATTTCCTAAGACACGCCTTCGGCCATTTGCCGTTGACGAGAATGAAAACATTATCACGGTCGGGTGGGATGCCTACGAACTCCTGCAGCATGGGAAAAAAAGTACCAGCGAACCGCTCAAAAAAATGGACCCGCTGGTGGATTATGTCAATGAAATCACGTATGTTGCACGGAACCTGCAAGGTGTCTGGGTAGTGACGGGCAATGGCCAAGTCTTTTGTTTGACACCTGTTATTGGGCCTCCTGAAGACCCGCCAAGCGCCGCACACTCCTGATTTCTGTCATTTTAAAAATATGGGGCGTAAGGCTACTGATCCCTTCCCGTTGTATGCGCGCAATCGTGGCAGGGTCAACATCCATCTCAACGCCATCGCCGTTTTTAATGACTGTTTGCATGCCATTAGATGTGTTTAAATCGATGCCGCCGGGTGAGAGACGTTCAGGATTAGCTACGGTTGCTTGATCTAAAATTTTCCAATGCTTTAATTTCTTGTCAATTTCAGTTCGATTAACAGGAATATAGAACGAATCAAAAACTTGTTTTATCCTTGGCCTCAAAACAGGATTACTGTCTCCCATTTCGAATAAAGCCGTAATGCATGCTACTTTTACTTGTATATTAGGCTCACTATGCTCGCTATCCTTTGGGGAAACTATTTTACTGATGAACAAATCTATAAATTGCTCATACATTTCAGGCATATATGAAACAGCTAAGGCAAGGATTAGGCGATACGGTGCAATTTCTTTGGTGTTAGTCCTTAAGATCTTTTCAATCGTTTTAATATTATCTCTGAAGTATTTTCTGTTTGCGAGAACAAAACCTTCTATGCTGTTTCTTTCGTAACTCTTCACCCATTTATTTTCTACCAAGCCGGCTTCGTTGATCCTTTTCACCAAATATTGAGTAGGTCCTACCGAATTCATCGCCTCATCGTGAATACTGGGAATTTCTGAAACATTAATATATCCTTCGGGTCTATTGTTTTGAACATAATATTCGTTATTCTCAAAGAATATTTTGACCCCTTTTCTGTCCAATGGCTTGTTAAAATCAGGGTTCTCTGGCTCAAGCTCACCTACAATTATATTACCTGTAAGAACTGCCCGTCCACCCTCTTCCGGTACAAATTCCTTTATCCAAACTCTAACATGGGGTTTCTTCTCCCAGTGTGCTTGGTAATAATCCACATAAAAAAGTTTTTTGCCCTCCTTGTCAGAAAGTAGGAGTGTTTGATTTAAGCCTATCTTATACCTCTCTCCTGGATACACATCCCTAGGTTCCGTCACCATTTCAAACTTGTCTGCCGCTGTGGGTTCTTCCAACCTATGTTCCAGCTGAACTTGAACTGCCGGTGCATTCTTAAGGAAGTGAATATCTATCTCCCACCTACCGCGCTCCCTCTTAGGGTCTCTGTTTCCGATCGAAAACGTAAAACCAGGCAATAATTCTTTCATCATTGAAATTAACTTGTTGGCATCCCTTGGAGCAATATTTTTAAACCCATAAAATTGAAGACGGTAGAAACTGTCCTTTCCCTTCGCTATTTTAACATTAACATAGCTATATGCCCCATTAAAGCCGTTCTCTCTTTTCACAACATTCCCTGCACTGTCTCTGACAGAGTATTCTATACTTCCCACTTGAGATAAAACCTTCTTGATTCGATTTAATCCCTTTTCCGCTGTCATCGCTGCGTCGGGCTTGATCCAGACCGTTTGATGATCACTATCAATTTCTAACTTGATTCCTGTAAGAATCATTTCTTGCGGGAACGGATGATGGACCAACATCGCTTGTTTTCTCTGACGCTCAACATAGTGCCTGACTAAACTGCTATCATTACCATTAAGAAGAATAATCCCAGCAGGAAATGGATTGCCATCAAACAATTCAATAGCCAAGCCCTGCATGTGAGGGCCATCATAAGCAGCTAATAATCTGGCTTCATCAAAATAAAACCCATTTAAAAATATAACGGCGCCCAATTGATTGCGTATTGGAGCTTCCGATAGCAATGGGATTTCACCGATCATCCTATTTTCGAATTGGCCGGGTCTCTGTTGCTCAAGATCTAACTTCAATTCGACGGGGCTAAATCCTGATGGGGCGTGGACCGACCTAAGCGCTGGTTCAATCTTACCGTCACCCAAAAACTGAAGATAATTACCTGGACCACTGTCGTTTCGGGCATAGGGCACACCATTCTCAAAGAAGACGGTGATTTTCTTTTCCCCCTTTTTATAATAAAGAGGCCATTCATTGTGAAATAATCTTTCTAGAATTCGATACTCTTGCTGCATTTTAGAAACCGGGACATGCCGGATTCCGTCCCCCTTAACCAGTTTATGCACCTTTTTCCAAATTGTTACATGGTGTTCTTTCTCCCAGGGAGATTTATGATAATTTACATAAATATCAAAATCCCGAAAATAAAGCAACGGGGCGGTTATAACGACCCTGTTATTTGGAGGCAAATTCCTGACCTCCATCGCCGGGTCCTTGGATTGATTTAAATACAAGGCCGTGGATAAATCATAATCTTCTCCTATTGTATTTAAGGACGCGGTTATCATTGCTTGAGATATCGGTGTTACGTCCGTGAACCTTTTTAGGAAATTATGGGCAACACCAAAACCACCAGAAAAATATTTACGGGGAATAATTTGGCCGTCGCCTTGAGGGTATTCCTTTATGTAGTTGAACACCCCTTTTTTATAGGCCTTGAGATATTGCTGGTAAATCCGTCCTTTGGCTGAAAGGTCAGATAGATCAACGCCTTTGACTGTACTTTTATCGGCATAAACGCGGGATATCAAAGACTCTTTAAGATTATTTTTATACCAACTGGCCAAGATCAGAGAATTATAGATTTGCCGCAAGGTAGCAAAATTCTTACCTGTGTTGACCTCTTTTTCTATTTCAGGAAGGATGATTTCTTTGACGATTTGGGAGGCGATGGAATGCGTGGCTGGCAATGCGTTATGGTAATTTCCCCCCTCCCTCGCCCTCCCCACCAGGGGGAGGGAATTATATTTCTGCAATGACAGATAATCTTCTTCCAGCATGACTTTTAGGTGGCCATTAAGAACAAAGGCTGTTTGTCCGTGCTCATAAACACTTGCCTTGTCCGCCATGATCCATACCTTGTTAAAGGTATTGACCGGTATATGTGTTGTTCCGTACATCTTTTGAGCAAACAGAGACTATAGTCGTCAGGAAAAAAGAGGCGATAATGCTTAAATTCAGAATTCGCAAAAACACGATAAATTTCTCCCAAAAATTTTAATTCAAATTCTCACTGGTCTATGGAAGTAAAAAAAGTTCTATCGTGGAAAGGATAACATATTTTTTGTGGTTGTCAAATTGGCAAGCTTAATTCATAGGATATTGACGATAAATAACTTAGAGGGAGGGGAAATTATTCTTTTTCCCTTCAAAACGCGCCATGAGGCTATAGAAGCATGGGACTACGTAGAGTGTGAGTATGGTTGAAAATATCACCCCGCCGATGACGGCGATGGCCATGGGATTCCGGCTTTCGGCCCCGGGACCAAAAGCCAAGGCAGCAGGAATGGCACCAGCGATAGTGGCCACAGAGGTCATCAAGATCGGCCTCAAGCGGATGGGGCAAGCTGTGAGAAGGGCCTTATTCACCGATGGTTCCCCTCTTTCCCTGACCTGGTTCGTGAAATCCACAAGGAGGATCGAATTCTTCTTGACGATCCCCATGAGCAAAATCAAGCCTATGACACTGTAAATATTGATTGACCGGTGCGTTATAAATAACGCCATGAGTGCGCCTGAAATACTAAAAGGCAACGCCATCAACACCGAGAGCGGGTCAACGAAACTGTTGAATTGTGACGCTAAAACCATGTAAGCGACCACTAACCCAAGCAAAAGGACCCAGACAAGGCTCTGAAGGGACTCTGCGAAAGTCTGCGAACTTCCGGTCAGGGTGATATGGTACTCCGGCGGCAAAATACGTTTGGCAAGGTTTTGCGCGGCCAACAAGGCCTTTTGCTGGGACTCTCCGGCCTTGACATTGGCATACACCGTGATTGACCGTTCACGGTTGCTGCGCCAGATCGAGACCATGGACCCTTTTTCCTTCATGGTAATCAGATTGGAAAGCGGGGTCAATTCACCACGGTTGTTGCGGACAAAAAGGCTGTTGACCTTGGCACGCGGATCTTCCTTGCTGTCTTCCAGCTTCAAGCGGATATCATAACGGTGCCCGCCTTTTTCATAAGTACCGACAAGGATCCCACCGATCATGGCCTCTACGTCTTGAGAAATGGTGGCGATGCTGACCCCGTAATCAGCTGCTTTCTTGCGGTCAGGCAGCACTTGAAGTTCGGGCTGGCCGAGGGAATAATTAGAGTCAAGGTCAGTGACCAGACCTGTTTTTTCCAGACCATCCATTATTTCCTTCGAAAAGTCCGCCAGTTTATCCCAATCCGGGCCCTGGACCGTAAACTCCACGGGGAAACCCCTGGAAGCGGTAAAAGCCTTGGTCGAAAGGTCCTGGATCACCGCGTGCACGTCAGGGATTTTGTTGAATTTTTTCCGGCAAACGTCCATCAATTCCTGCTGGCTTAATTCATGGCCGCGGCTTGGATCTATGCCGCGCCTGCCACGGTCCTTCATCGTCACCAATATCCCTCCGCTGTTGGAATCGCCTGGAGAACCTCCCCCCACCTGCAGGACGTAGCGGTCAACCTCCGGCCTCTTCGAAAGGAATTTTTCAACCTCACTGAATTTTAAATTCGAATAAGACAGCGCTGAACCCACCGGTGTCTTAAGCCGGACATTAAACCGGCTCTGGTCCTGGGTGGGGATAAATTCCTTGTTCAAAAATAAAAGGACCGAGAAACTGACGGCAAAAATGACCATCGCCGCGATGATCACCTTTATCCGATGCCTCAATGCCGTCTCAAGCGAGGCGGCATAAAGGTCACGGGCCTTGTCCATCAACCATTCAACCCCTTGACCAAAACGGCTGGTACGTTTTCCAAGAACCACAAACTGCGAACAGCGCATGGGGGTCAGGGTCAATGCTTCTACAAAGGACAATAATACAGCTACGGTGATGGTCACCCCGAACTGGAAGAAAAACTTTCCGATGACGCCGCTCATGAAAGCCACCGGCAAAAAAATGGCCACTACGGAAATGGTGGCGGCCATAGCCGCGAAAGTAATTTCTTTAGAGCCGTCCAAGGCAGCTAAAACCTTGGACTTACCCTTTTCCTGGTGGCGCATGATGTTTTCCAATACCATGATGGCGTCATCCACAACGATCCCGATCGAAAGGCTCAAGCCCAGCAGGGTAAAAGTGTTCAGGGTGAACCCCGCAAAATAAAGCACGATAAAGGTGCCAATCACCGAAGTGGGGATCGCCATCAATACATTCAGTGTTGATGACCAGGAACCCAAAAATATCCAGCAGACCAGTCCGGTCAACAGCGCCGAAAGCAGCAAGGTATAGTCCAGTTCACTGACAGCTTGCTGGGTGTATCGCGTACTGTCAAAATTAATGCTGAGCTTCATTCCCTGGGGCAAACCTCTCTGGACTTCTTCAACCTTGGCCCGGACAGCTTTGGCCACCTCTACAGCGTTTGACCCGCGCTGCTTGAGG